>NZ_JCAMOP010000046.1:0-67313 GCF_059512345.1 Bradyrhizobium sp. Unk1 | reverse complement strand
GCCGGATATACGTCTGCAGTTGTGACCGTCGATCCTGATCAAGCCGGCCGTTGCAATCGGGCGGGGGCCATATACGTTCCACATATGAGTCAGAGCCAATATTGCAAACAGAATCACACACGGCTTGCGCTCCCACGCAGGCGACGCCGATGTCGGCGGACCAGGCTTCGGAGATCGCCCGCCTACGCCACGAGAATGAATGGCTGGCGCATGAAGCGCGACATTAAAAAAGTCGGACTTGCAAGCTTTGTGAGTTGAACCGCGAGCCGTTGGGCTCAAATGCAAGTGGATCGAGCTTGACACGACAATGATCGAGGCGGAGGCGTAGAGACCTATGAGAGCGCTCGTTATGTTTGCAACGGGGAAGGCTGCTCCACGGATATGAAATGGTGTTTTTGAGAAGCGCCTGACTGCAAGGCTCTCTCTCTCTCTCTCTCTCTCTCTCTCTCTCTCTCTCTCTCTCTTGGCCTTTAAACAAGGCGGACCGCTAGGTCCTGTAGCTGCAGACAGAATCATCGCAGGTCCGGCAATCCGTTGCTGCGGGGCGTGCGGAACGTGGATGAACACTTCATGGAAATCCCGGCTGTGCTGCACTTCCGAGCAGGACTCGGCCTGCGCTCTGGAGCGTTCCTTCGTTTAAAGCTGCGTGCTGAGCAACCACGAAGCTGTCGCACATGGCGCGCGCCAGATTGCTGGTGGTATAGAGCGACGCACTTCCAGCGAGACCGCTCGCAATGTTGCAGACCTCAGCGCTCTGTCGCGCGGCGTTCGTCGCGGCGAGCCGCATCAGCGTCGCCGTGCTCGGGTTTACCGTACCCTTGAGCGCTTCCTTCCACAGCTCCTCGGTGGCCTCATAGAAGAAGGAACGGGCGGAACGCAGCATGGCTTCGGCTCTGGCCATCTCCAGTTGGACATAACCGCGCTCTGCCATCACGGGCGCTCCAGTGATTGAGGCGCGGCTTCCGGCCATGGCGATCACCTCGTCTAGCGCGGAGCGCGCAATACCGATTCCGACAATCGCATGCGCCTGCGCAGCGAAAGTCACGGACGGATAACGATAGACCGGCGCGTCGAGTGTCGGCGGACCGCCGCGGATCAAGGTCCATTCCTCCGGTACAATGACATCGTTGACAACGACGTCATGGCTGCCGGTGCCTTGCAGGCCGATGACGTCCCAATTGGGGCGGATTGTCACCTTCTCGGCCGGCATTACGGCTACACGCGCAAGGCCACCGGTCGGATCGTCTTCCACAGTGATGCCAACGCCTATCAGATCCGCGCCCGGTGAGCCGCTGGCGAATGGCCACACGCCGTTTACGACAAACCCGTCGGTGCTTCGCCTGGCGGGCTGAAGCGGGAAAAGCGCGCCTGCCAACACCACGTCAGGTCCATTCGCGTATACTTTGCGAAGCGTGTCGTCCGGAAGAGCAGCGAGGTAGCGAGCCCCATCGCCGAAGCTGGCGACCCAACCGGCGGAGCCGTCGGCTTCGGAAATGCGCTCGATCAGGCGACAAAAATCGGCCGGCGTTCGCTCGTCGCCGCCGAATCGCTTGGCGGCCAAAGCCCGATAGACGCCAACGCGCTTGAAGCCCTCGATGATCTCGTCTGGAATCTTCTGCGCGCGGGCGAACTCGTTTCGACGCGCGCGGATATCGACCAGTAGCGGCGACAGATTATCCCAGGTCGCAGCCCTAGCGTCGGTTTCTGAAGTGATCTTCTCTGGTGGAGCGTTCATAAGCTGTCCTCGGTGTCTTGAGCCGATCGATGCCGTGTTTCATTCATTTGGATTGTGCGCGCATGGCGAAGCCGGCCGGATTGATAAGCAGTCCGAAGGGATCGTCGAAACTGTCGCAGTTGATATCGACTGTGATGCGATTACAGGCGGTTGTCAGTCCAAACCACACCCCGAACGATTGACTCAAAGAAAAGGTGTTGAGGGCCGGGAAGACTGACGGAGGGCTGTCGATGCTGTCATTGAGGCTGAACCGGCAAAGCAACCGATATGCGGCAGCGAGATCGATCCGCCTCTGCTGCACTATGTCTTCGACGGCTGACGGCAGCGCTCGTTTTGTCATGTCCTGTCCAGCGGACGATTTGTCACACTTGGGCCCGGCCGGCTCGAACCAATTGTGAATTCCTGACTTGGCGACCGCGAGGTGGCCAAAGCCTGCTGCTCTTTTCCATGTCCCCAGCAATCGACGTGCCATCAATTATGGTCTGGAGGCCGTGTCTGAATCGAGCGAGATCACGTGGCTCGTGCCGCGCCGGCAGGAAGCTCGCGCCTCCCGTGTCTGATTCCAGGCACAAGACGTCATCAACCGAACGCGGCTGAAGGAGAACGACTGAAGTGGACCTCGACCGCGAACCAGCCGGGCTCGGCTTGCCTGCTGGCGTTTCAGGCCCGCTCCGATCTCCTGACATTACTAACAGCGCAATTTACCGTGCTCGCGACTATGGGTGAGCTGTTGGTTAGAAGCGGACATTAGACGGCAGGTATTCAACAAACGTGCGGCGTCAGGGGCTGCCATTGCAATCAAGTCGCTGTCCTATGTACTGCAAGAGTGCCCCCATCATGCAAGCGAAGGGCAAAAAGCTTCCAGGAGGCTTTGAGTTTTCGAGGTTCGCCAGCAACTGATCCGCCTGTTCCTGTTTAGTCGTACTAAACGCAAGAGATTCGCGCAGATTCCTGACCTGACTCACCCTTTTTGGTGGCCGGCGCCTCTCTCTTCAGCGAGCTCCAGATGCTTCAGATCATGACTGAGCTTGTCCAACTCGCCAGCAACAGCGACACGATTGGCTGCTAGTCCTCGCTGCTGAGATCAGTGCTGCACAGGACTCTGAGATAGCATCGAGTCGGGGCGCGTCCGGCGAGAGGGCCGTGATCCGGCACGCCGAAACTGGAAATCTTCTCACGGTCGCTCCGGTACGCACCGTACGCTTATGATGCGATCAGATCACTCTCGCTGAGAGAGTGTGGATTGTCCGGTCAGTACGAAGCTTGCGCGCGCATGGCGAAGCCCAATCTGCCAAATAACCATCCGGGGCGGAATCGTCCGCGCCGCAACGGTTCCTTCCTTCGGCGGGCCTTCGGAAAGGCCATTAGGTGCAAAGGGGGGCGCAGGTTTCTCCGCGTGGCGCTGGCATCAAGGTGTGCAGCGGCATCACTGATATGGACGAGCCGGCCTTGGTATGCTCGTTCTGCCTGGCCGTATATCCTATGGAATGACGTGAAGCGACGGTTGTCGGCGTTGAGAGATCGGAGTGCGCTTGCTCGCGATATGTACCCCAGCCGGGGACTTGTCCGCCGGACGCCGGTACACGACGGATGACGCCGGCGGCGCTCGGCGTCTTTTCACCATTGATGGCAGATGCGGGAGAGATCCGCCGGATGGGCAGTCTGGTGGTCGTAATCCTGCTCTATGTGATCTTCGGCCCTAGCTCAGCCTGGTGATCATAGCAGGACCAGAGGGGGCCCTACCGGATCCCGGGTGAGAGCCTGCCGGAATTGTCGCGTGTTCCGTTAGGCCGAAAGCTCGGACCCTGCATGCCTCGCACCGCGATCTGCCGCTTGCACCACCTCTGCTGGCCTAGCGCATCAACGTGCAGGCATGAATAGTGTCGCCCGCGGTATGAGTGTTTCTTGGTGCCGGCCTCGCGTTGCGAACATGAGCACGTAGAATACGAGAAGAATTAAGAGGACGCGCATACCAAAGGTCTTCCCGAAGCTATGACAATTGTGGAGCGGGTTGTATTCGGTGCATTTGATGCAGCCGATGCACGAGCGAATTGCGTGGAACTCGACCGAAGCCCTGCATCAGGCGGCAAACGTAGCCGGCCGGCGAAGGTGCCAGCGTCAGCTCAGCAAATCGACCCTGCCGGTGTCGAGCCGATACAGGCCGCCGACGACCTTCAGTCTGTTCTGCTCAACTGCCGCGTTCAGAATCGGCCCCGTCGATTTGAGTTTGTTGACGTTATTGATTACATTTTGTCGAGTTGTTTCGGCGAACGTGTCACCGGTTTGCTGGCGAGATGCTTTTGCCGCAGGCGCAAGCGCAGCGACGAGGGATGAAATGTGCCCCGGCGGCGGCTTATCGTCGTGGATCGACTTGATCGTGGCTTCTATCGCACCGCAATGATCGTGCCCAAGTACCAGGATCAGCGGCGTGTTCAGCGCGGCCACCGCATATTCCATACTGGCGAGCGTGTCATCGTTGGCGAAGTTGCCTGCGAGGCGGCAGACAAACAGATCACCAAGTCCGCTGCCGAAGACAAGTTCAGGCGCCACGCGAGAATCGGCGCAGCTCAGAACCGCGGCATATGGATTTTGCCCATCCACCAAAATCGGGCGCTCGCGCTTGAAATCGTCGCTCCGTGATACGCCCTGGACATAGCGATCGTTCCCTTCCATCAGCCGCTTCAGGGCAGCCTCCGGCGAGATCAGGTTATCTGGCTTGGGTGGCGTTTTTGCTTCCTTCGCATCGACAATGTTGTTGCCAAGCCGCAGGCAAACCGACGAAATAGTGAACAGCAACAGCGAGCGGCGCGAAGGCGCGATCTTGGTCAGATAGGTCGGAGAATGGCCTGCATGCATGCATCTCACCTCATCGCGCGGCTTTACGCCACCCGGTGGCTTCGGCTTCCGCTTCGCTGCAGAGCCAGCGTTCACCGGGCTTCTTCGTCATGTCGATATGTTCGTAACTGAGCTGCCCGGGCAGGTGATAAATGCGCTCGCCGTTGGGGTCTACGGTGCCTTTTATCAGACACTCGGACGAGGGCGGGTCCGATAGCAGCGCGAACCCGAGCAGGAGTTCCTGAGCGTCGATCGGAACCGAGCTCGCGCCGATGATGATCGTCCCCTTGCTGCGGTCACGCCAGTCCCAGGGCGCGATGAACGCCCCCGACCACAGCCCCGCATAGGCTTTGCTCGCCACAACCTCATAGATAACGTAGGTATGGGTAGAAGGACCCGACGATAATGCCCAGCCGGAGCGTACCATCCAGGCGTTCACGTCCTCGCCTTCTATGAAGCAACTTCCGCGTGACCTGCCGTATTCATCAACTCCTGTGGTATGACAATCCCACGTTCGTCCGTTCGAATGCTTGATCAGCTCGTCGCGAGCAGCTACGCCGCAAGCCCATTTCCGACCGTGGGCGTCGAGGCAAATCTGGTCAGTCTCGGGAGCTTCGATGCCTGAGAGCCGAAGCTTGGTTTGCTCGATCTCGATCGTATTGCCGTCGAGGATGCGCGGAGGGCCGCTGAGCCTCGCCGCGCAGACCGGAGATGTGATGACAGCGAACAATGCGACCATCATTACGCGGTGCTTCATCCCGACAATAACCTCTCGCTCTTGATCCATGTTCACGCACGATCCGGCGCCGCCACATTCGACTGCTTAAACGCTATGTCCGTTATTCGGCCGACATCTTTCGACGTTTGCTCTATGAAAGCGTGGCCGTCATTTCCAAGCTACGACCTGACGCTGGGTGAGGTTCAAGCGATTTCTTCCGGTGTGTGCGTGTCGAGGTATCCTACGAAGCTCGCCGGTCTCTCTCTGGGCACGCACTGCACCCTCTCGACCTGAGGAGGAGATCCCCATCGCTCAGCCGCGAACTCGGTATGCGGGAGAAAGCCGAACCTCGGAACGCTGTTTCTCACGCGGTTGAAGAACAAAAGTCGCCTGTGAATCTTGACGGTCGAGTGGAAGTCAGGCCGGGAGGAGCGCCTGGCTATGCTTTGAGGCAACCACCATCGGCAAGGCTGCCGACGGTTTCAGCGAGGGCGATGACATTTCGCCGCAAATTCTTGTCAGGAAAAGACTGATGTTCGAAAAATCTGGTCTCGCTTCCTCTGAGATCCGGACAAAGGCGGCCACGGAGTTCAGCTCAATGCCCGCTGCGTATAATGAGCCGGTATCGTTTGCACAAACCGCGCGAAACCCGGAGCCCTCTTTCGGAGAGTCAGCCGGGATGGTCGTTGATGCCAATCGCATTGTGGCTTTTCGCACGTCTGCGCGGCACCAGAATCGTTCGTGGTGCCGCGGCCGGGTTCGTACAAGGACTGGATTGTCATGACCCAGGCGGCGCGACTGGCGGCCGCTCTCTCTTAGTACGGTTCACCGCGATCACATGTGGAGAGTTACCCAGCAAGCCCGGCGCAAGGGCGTGCGTTGCGCCAGGGAAATTTGGAACGGCAACTCCGTGGCTTCGTCGTATAGGCACCGGGCGACGGGTAAGGCGCCCGCGTGTTGGGAGGATCGCGATTCGGTGCGAGGCCTCAATCCACAACATGGTTGCCCCATCGCGGCACTCGGGCAGGTAGTTCTGGTGCGGTTTAACCGACTCAAGCTACAAATCATTCTCAACGACCTCGCTACACAATGGGAATGAAATGGTTGCAGCCCCCCGGGAATTGCCGGTCTCTTCTTACGCGCTTGAAGTGGATGGCCAACTCAGAGCCGAATTCGCAACCAGAGACGGCGCCAGGGCAGGCGGAGTAGAACTAAAGAAGCGTTTTCCCATGCTTCAAATCCGGATCTTTGACGCGCAGACGAATGCGCGCGAGGAAATCTAGCGCCGACTCTGTTCGGTCCTTGATGCCTCGCGCACGGCTCCGGGGCTCCTCGCCGGGGGCAATCGGAAAGAGGCCGGTGCTCAGGAGGCATGCCGGCCCACTAACACTGCCCGATTACCGTCTTAACGGGTTTCGTAGAAGCACTCGATCCGCGTGCCGCCTCGGCGTCGGCATGCTCACGCTCTTGGGGGTGCCAGTCAGTGCGCGATGCGCGGCGCGCACGCCGGATGGGCTTGGGCCCGAGGCATGCATCTCCAGGCCCGGCCCCTTGAAGAGTGGCTTGGAAAGCTGGTTCCTCGCGGATTGGTGTCCTCCCACTGCGTCGGGTGCGCCGGGGGCCAAATCTCGCCAGCTGGCACGCGCCGCTGAGCTCGACGCCTCGCAGAAAGAGTCGGAGGTAATCGGGCTGCCCGATTTGTTCCTGACGGGCTGAAGGCTGCGGGAAAGGCTCGCGACTGTTGCGAAAGCGTAAACACGGACATTGTAGAGCTGATATCTCTTGCAGTTGCTCTGAGGCGTTCGGCGGAAGGAGCTGCGGCGCGATCTTGCTCTGCGCGACCATTTTACCGAGGGCCTTCGCTCCCCTCTAACTCTTCCCGTTCCTTTGGCTCCATGCGAGCGAACCAGGAGCCAGGTGGAAAGGCCGCGATACGCTTGGCAAAGGAGGATTGCGGCTCCCAATCTTGCCCTTCGCTCTTCTCGAAAGTGATGACCCCGTTGTGTGTAAAAAAACGGGGCCCTGGGATATTACAGTTCACTAAAAGCAAAACGCGCCACAGATCACCTTTCTCGGTCGGCTTGTCATTCTGCTTCGGCAAGTAGTCCACTCCAACAGGTTCAACGATAGTGCAGTGGCCCTGCCGCAGAAGATCGCCGAGCTGGCCTTGCGTAGTCGTCACAAAGTTGAAGTTGCTCGGATCATGCAGAAAGCGAAGATTTGCGTCCCTTTTGCCATCCTTGACTTCACTGGCGATCAACGAGAGCGCCAGGGCGCGCCAGCCCAATTCCATCGGCTTTGCATAGGTCGACGCAAGTTGAATCGTGCCGTCGAGCGCGATCTTCCAGGTGATAACGTACTGTTCGTCTGATGTATCATTCCGGTGCCTGGTCCACGAAACGAAAACATAGTCGTTTTGGTCAAGTTCAGCGACGCCCCACATTCGAGGGACAAACTGTGCCACCTTCGAGACGTTGGAGATAATTTGTTCTATTGTCTCGCCGTCTTGCGCTCGCCACGTTGACTTGAATCTTTCGATAAGGGGGCTCTCGTTGGCGCGAACACTGTTGCTCGTCGGAGCCAGCCCGGCCAGGCAGATCAGGGATTGACCGAGACAAAACCATAACGCGCGTCTTCCAAACATTTTCCTCATAACTGTCGGCCTATCTGGTTTCATCCACACGTCATTCCAAAGCGGGCAACCTTCAACCTGTTATGCGCGAGCGCAAGAAGTTAGCGGCGACGCAACGGGGAGACCGATGGTGTCCCGTGCGAGCAGGCGCTCCCCTCAATGTCACGCGCCGCTAACTTCGCTGCCGGCGACAGCCTCAATTTGCTGTGCTGGACATGCCCAGCAGGAGGAGACTGGGCATGCCGAAGACTTGCATTCTTCGTGCCAGGTAATAGACGGCAATTCGAACCGCTTTTGTGTCCTCTTTGTCGACTTTCCGACTGGCCCACGTCTGGATGTTTCCGTTCAGCGCTATCCAGCGCGGCTTATGCATCCTCGTCACGCACCGGATATTCGACGGCGCAGCGGAACGCCTCAGTGCCAAGTTTCTGATGAGAATTGGGAGCACGTTTGCCGCCATTGAACCGTTTGATTCGGTATCGTTGCCAGAATGTGCCTTTCGATCTCTGCCATGCGTTTGGGCATTTGCGGCCAATGGGCCATGGTGCGTTTGGCGCTCCTTTCGACATGCGGCGCTCCGGAAGTCGAGAACAGCCTCAGTCAGGTTCGCTTTGCACTCGATGGCCAACGAGGCGAAGCCGATCTTCACCGCCGAGCATTTGGAGTCTGGCTGGACCGCAAATCAACGTGCTGGCCGGGTATTGTTACTGGCTTTGCCAGCTTGGGCCTACCAACACGGATCCTGTGGGCCGAGAAGGTGGCTGGATGGTGGACGTGCTCAAGCAACCGCGGGGAAGCCGGGACTCGCAACAGATGCGTTCTGCTCGAGGCAGCAGTCCCGACCGCGCAAGCCGCATTTGTCCCTTCCACCGATCTGGCATGCGGCCCGCGGGCAGCTGCGATGGTCATTCCGTATCGCTGATTGGAGAGCGCTTCTACATCATCTCAACGATAGAGATGCACGGTCATTCGCGTAGCAGATGTCGCAGCATCAGCTTGAGACATAATCTGAGAGGTTGACGGAAGACTTCTCTTGCCGATAATCCAAGTCGTCGAGGTTCTCCGGTTTCCATTTGATCCGGAGCTAAGAGGGAAGCCGGTGACTATGCCGGCGCTGCCCCCGCAACTGTGAGCGGCAAGCCGCTGTCCAACGATGTCACTGAAGCCTGCGCGGCTTCGGGAAGGCCGGACAGAAGCGATGACCCGCGAGCCAGGAGACCTGCCCCGACAATATATTCGTCCACGGGCGGGGTGTCCCGGTGGTGCGCCAAGCAGCCGTCGCACCGCGCGACTTTCCCTGCCTGCGTCCGCCACGGCCTCTGCCCCCAACTTGGGGTTAACGCTATGTCTCTTCTCTCCCTTCCGGTTGCCACGCTAGGAACGCCACGCATCGGTCCAAGGCGCGAGCTCAAACTCGCTCTAGAAAGCTACTGGGCCGGAAAAAGCAGCGAACAGCAGTTGCTCGAGGACGCAGCTGGCCTGCGTGCCGCAAATTGGGCTCGTCAGAAATCTATCGGCGTCACGGTCATTCCATCCAACGATTTCTCGCTGTATGATCAGGTGCTCGACACAAGTGTCATGGTTGGCGCCATCCCGGAGATCTACGCCTCGAAAGGCGAATCCGTTTCGCTCAAGACGTACTTCGCCATGGCCCGCGGATCAGAATGCGACGATCAGGATGCGAGTTGCGGTCACGGACCGCGGGGTTTTGGCGCACCTGCGCAGGAGATGACCAAGTGGTTCGACACCAACTACCATTACATGGTCCCCGAATTTCACAGGGGACAGACTTTCAGGCTATGCTCTCGCAAGCCGATCGAGGAGTATGAGGAAGCCAAGGCCCTTGGCTTTCAGACCCGCCCTGTCCTGATCGGGCCTGTCACATTCCTAAAGCTCGGCAAGAGTCCCGATCCTGCGTTCCAGCCACTCTCACTACTGGATGAACTGATACCGGCCTATATCGAGGTTCTGCAGGAATTGGCCCAACGTGGGGCAAATTGGGTTCAGTTCGACGAGCCCTGCCTGGTTCTTGATCTGGATGAGAGGGCGCGACAATCTTTGCGACATGCCTATGACCGGCTCGAAAAGGAGGGGCCAGCCATCAACATCTTAGTTGCCAGCTATTTCGGCGACCTCGGGGCCAATCTGGACACCGCCTTGAGCCTGCCAGTTGCCGGACTGCACCTCGATCTCGTTCGGGCGCCACAGTTGTTGGACCAGGTCATCGCTGGCGGCCGAAGTGATCTCGTCATGTCGCTCGGTGTCGTCGACGGCCGGAATGTATGGCGGTCGAATTTGTCCTCGCTGCGCCAGCGGCTCGGACCCGCGATTGCGAAGCTCGGCAAGGATCGTGTACAGATTGCCCCATCCTGCTCGCTGCTTCATGTGCCGGTCGATGTTGAACTCGAAACCGGGCTCGCTTCCGACGTCAAGAGCTGGCTTGCTTTCGCAGTCCAGAAGATGCGGGAGCTCGCGATCCTGGCGCGGGCACTCGCAGGCAACCAGAATGTTGCGCTAGCTCTTGCCGAGTCGGAATGTGCCGCGACTATCCGCCGAACTTCGCCGAAAATCCGTGATGCCAATGTCGCTGTCCGGATGAAAGCGATCGATCAGACCACGCGTCGGCGCGCGAGCCCATTTCCCCGCCGTACCGAGATCCAAAGCAATCGTTTCGGACTACCGGCTTTTCCTACCACGACGATCGGATCGTTTCCGCAGACCACAGAGGTCCGGAATGCTCGTGCGGCGCATGCGCGAGGCGCGATAAGTGACGAGCAATACGACAGGTTCCTCAAGGACGAGACTGCGCGCGCCGTACGTTGGCAGGAGGACATCGGTCTCGACGTCCTCGTGCACGGCGAGTTCGAGCGCAATGACATGGTGCAGTACTTCGGCGAGCAGCTCGCCGGCTTCGCATTTACCAGGAACGGATGGGTGCAGTCCTACGGCTCGCGCTGCGTCAGGCCACCGATCCTGTTTGGCGATGTAGTGCGGTCGAAGCCTATCACCGTGGACTGGTGGCGCTACGCGCAATCACTAACGAGGAAGCCGATGAAGGCGATGTTGACCGGACCGGTGACGATCTTGAACTGGTCCTTTGTTCGCGATGATGTTCCCAGAAGCGAGGTCTGCCGCCAGATTGCGCTCGCGATCCGAGACGAAGTCCGCGATCTCGAGAATGCTGGTGCGACCATGATCCAGATCGACGAAGCCGCACTGCGCGAAGGAATGCCGTTGCGTCGATCGGAGTGGACGGCCTATCTCGACTGGGCCGTGGATTGCTTCCGCATCTGCTCATCGGGCGTCGCCGATGAAACGCAAATTCATACACATATGTGCTACTCGGAGTTCAACGACATCATCGGTGCGATCGCTGCAATGGACGCAGATGTCATTTCGATCGAGACGTCGCGCTCGAAAATGGAACTACTCGACGCGTTCAGGAACTACGAATATCCAAATCAGATCGGGCCGGGCGTCTACGACATCCACTCTCCACGCGTTCCCGAGACGGGCGAAATGACGGAGCTGATGGCGTTGGCTCGGGCCCGGCTGCAGGATTCGCAGCTCTGGGTCAATCCGGACTGCGGCCTGAAGACGCGCAAATGGGAGGAGGTTCGGCCGGCGCTAGCGAACATGGTCGCTGCCGCCCGCCAACTGCGCGCTGCATTCGATCCGCGAGGCCGTTGATGCGGGCTTGGGTCTATTCTCGACAAAGCTGATCCTCTTGCGGTCATTTGCGCACTCGATAATCCATGGAGCCTTGGGAACACAAAAAAGCCCGGCCCCGCGCTTTAGCGGGCCGGGCGAAAGTCTGGGAGGAGCGACGCTGACGCATCGCGCGGACTGCCATCGGCGGAAGAGAGGACAACCGCCGGTTCGATCACGGCAAGGACATTCGCCGAAAATCTGAGCCCAGTTGAAGCCCAAGCTCAGCGTAGCTCAATTATGCCGTGGTATGCGACTGTTTAGCCTGAAGTGTATAAATATACACCAAGGTTTGTCGCTCAAGAGCACGTGGGCCACGATTACGACAGCGATCAGGGGCAGTGATGCCGGGCGGTCACCGCAGGGGATGAGCCGCAAACTCGGTTCGCTCCTGGAAACCTTATGCTCGATCAGCGCGACGATACGAAAAACCCGGCTCCAAGGATCTCGCAAGCGTGGAGAATGCATGAGCGGCTGCTATTGATTTGAACCCTGCTTAAGGCAGTCCTTGGTCGACCGGTTCCACCCGATAGTCGGGCTTCGGCTTGGGCCTCTGTTTGAGAGTCTATGAGCGGACCACGCGGAGGATGTCGCGAGCTTGGAGATGGCACGGTGCCGATAGGGTGCTCCTCAGCGGTCAGCGTGGTCCTGCCCTCAACATTGGCCAGTTAAGTGATGGCGATCTCGGATCCGACACGACTCGGCTCCGCGCACAGTTAGACCGGACGTCCAGCACCTTGCCGTTCGTGCTAAACGTACCCGGGCGAGCATGCCTCGCAGTTGGCGTGCTATGGGTCGAACCAGCTGCGGTCGGATCATTCAGAGCGTGCCGGGCTGGGAAGGAGTGGGAGTGCTTCGCCGCACCGCGCGGCCGCAATCGTCCGTCCTTATGGGGCGCCGGACATGAGAGGCATCCGCTTCCCGCGATGTCACTGCGCAACTGCTAGACTGCGACGGTCACATTGTGGAACGTGCCGGAACCAGAGCTCAGGAAGGCTCGGCCATGGCGTTTGCGCCGGTGGTCGAGGAAGCGATCATAGTGCGCAGAAGCCATTTTGGCGGTACGGCAGCCTACGTGCCAGCGAACACCCCCATTTTCATTTCGACAGGATGAGCATGAGGTCTTATTCCTGCTGTAAAACGGCAGCGATCAATACGGCCCCTCCCGTCTCGGCGCCGTGTCAGGGGGGCCGGCCTTGGTGGACGAATAACGCGACCGAGCTCCGTTCGGCCTCAGCTTCTTGCTCCAATTTCAGAATATGCGCTCTTAGCGCATCGGAAGTGGCTGCCGCTGTCTCGCTGAACAGCGGATCTCCAAGATCGGTGACGGCGGAAGCGATTTCGGTCCATTCCTGTGCCGAGAGAGCCTTCAGTGCGACCGGAAAGAAATCTCGTTCTTCCCACATCATGTGGCGCCGCTCGCGTAGTATAAAGTCGCGTATGATACTGCCGACGTCTTGCCGAAAGAGCTCACAATCCGCGAGGATGGCGTCAATAGCTCGCGCGAAGCGGTGCAAACGGTCGACGACTTCCTGGTGTTCAACCGCGAGATCGCCGACGATTTCAGCTGCATCCGGATCGCAGGCCTTGAGCTTGGAAAAAATCAAGTCTTCTTGTGGATGATGGTACACCTCGGGGTAAACCTCGAAATAGCTGATAATCGCGCGAATGACCTCATAATCGGGACGGATCCCTTTCTCAAAAATCTCCAATTCGCGTTGGAGAGCGGCCAGAAGCAGATCAATGTTGCGATGCTCTCGAAGCAAAAGATCGATGATCATTGCGGTGCTCCTGGAGGCACAATGTAGGCCGGAAGCGTTTCTGCCACTTGCAAGTTCGCCCAAGCCGAGTTCGGTGTCCTTTGCGCTGCAATTTTCCGCGCTGTTCGACGCAAAAAAGCAGCGCGCTTGACTTGAGCTGGCGTAAATCAACTTAGCCGAAGTGTTGAGGTTTCCCACGCAAGGCGCTCGTCGGATAGCAGCTGGTCTCGGTAAAACTGGCGGCCTGGGCCTGCATGGCGGACCCTATCTTGCGAACGTCGATGGGACGCAGATTGGCTGATCCTGATGAACTGGAAAATTTGGATGTTTTCCCTAGGTAGAAGTCACTAAGTATTTACACGTAGGTGCCATGAGCAGGGCGTCTTCAATGGGGGCGGCGCGGTCCCTTGTTTGCTCAAACATGTTCAAATCGGATTAGAAAGCTGCATGCTGGCTCGTCGGCCGCGTCCATGGAAACAGTCGGAAGCGCACGGCCGCACCAGTGAAGAGCTCCAGCCAGCCGAAAAGTTGTCGTCCACCGCCACTTTCGGCTCGGCGCAGGGAATCTATTCGGGGGCCTTGGCTCTGATCCCCGTCAGCATCGGTCGGCCGCGGAGGTGACGAGGCGGATATTAACGGCATCCCGATCGATGTACGCTGGCCGACGTGGTCGACGCGCTTGATGATCATGCGGTACGCTGTCGTAGCCCCCCTTAGTGGTGTGTGACGATGGTTAGGGCGGCGCGCCTCGGCCAGAACCGCACTCTGCGCGCGTTGGTATGCCAGCGTTCCGTGCCCGCAGTGCCGCTTCGGCTCTCTCCAGCGCACGCGACCGTTTAATTTCGGCGACTGAAGTGACTGTCGCCCAGCCGGGCGCAATGAGCGAATGATGGTCCTCTCGTAGCCGATTGCCACAGCGTCAAGATGCGCACTTGTGCCCAATGCGATGGAAGTCGAACCGTTCACGGCAGCCCGCACCGGGAGCTCCGTTGGCGGATGGACCAGTATATTGCCGAACTATGCCGTCCTCCGGGGTGACA
Source organism: Bradyrhizobium sp. Unk1 (assembly GCF_059512345.1). Taxonomy (NCBI): domain Bacteria; kingdom Pseudomonadati; phylum Pseudomonadota; class Alphaproteobacteria; order Hyphomicrobiales; family Nitrobacteraceae; genus Bradyrhizobium; species Bradyrhizobium sp. Unk1. The sequence continues at coordinate 52,885 of NZ_JCAMOP010000046.1, read as the reverse complement.
GACCTGCTGTCCATCGGAGCACAAATGTGGGCCCACGTAATTGATCTGCTTCATGTGCCGTCGTGATTCAAGAAACCAGCAGCGTGTGTGCATTAGTAGCCGTCACGAAAACATGATCGGCTCGGTGCGGTACGCCTGAAAACCCTCCGTTCGCCGTCTGGACTGCGCAGCTTGGATGCATGAATAAGCCATTCGCGCCATTTGCGCTGGTTGCTAGAGTCCCGCAGTAATGGCGATCCGCATCAACTCAGACATGCTGCGGGCATTGGTCTTGGCCATGAGGTTTGCACGGTAAACCTCGACTGTCCGGGGACTGATGCCGAGATCATGGGCGATCACCTTGTTAATCTTGCCGGCTAATAGTCCCTGCAGGACGTCACGCTCGCGCGACGAGAGGCCCGCGAGGCGGGCTTCCGCCTCCAGTTTCGCTGCGTCATCGGCTGGTTTCGTTGGCCGCGCTTCCAATGCACTATTGATCGCACGCAATAGCACCTCCTCCACGAACGGCTTCTCGATGAAGTCGACCGCACCCGCTTTCATCGCTTCGACTGCGAGCGATACGTCGCCATGACCAGTTATCAAGACGACTGGGCAGTTGACGCAATTGGCCTTCACTTTACTGACTAGTTCGAGACCGCTCATACCCGGCATACGGATGTCTGACACAATGCAATCAACTGGACCTCTCGCGGCGTCATTAAGAAACGCGGTCGCCGTCTCATAGGTTGCTACGTAGAAACCGTTTACATCAAGAAGAAACGCGAGCGAGTCCCGCATTGCGGCGTCATCGTCGATCACAAGAATGCGCCGCCCAATCATGTCTCTTCACTAAGCTCCGCAAATGGCGCGCTGAACTGAGGGATCGTGCTGCCACCCGGATTCGCTTCCGCGACGATATGGCCGCCATGTGACTCGATGATCGTCCGGTAGATTGATAGCCCCACAACCCATGGCATGCCTTTTAATCGTGACAAAGGGCTGGAACAGTCGGTCGGCGATATCAGCGCTGATGCCGGGGCCCTTATCAGCAACGGTGAACCTGTCGACGTGGCAACTTCGCAGCGCGGGCAGGAAGCCATGGCCTCGACCTTCTGGATATGGATCTTGTACTGGAAGGTAGATGTTCGTGAACGTGAGGTCCTGAAGATATGGAGTTCGCGCCGGGCACAGCACGAGAGCCAGCGCGGCGGTGCCATAGCCTTACCAGACGTGGTCGGACATGTTTCCTGGTAGACCCTCTCATTCGATCGACTCTACATTGTTTCCCACGAGAGGCCACCGGACCAGAACAGGCCTCAACTCACACCAATCTATTGTGCAGGATGGCCCCCGCTATCTGGCCATATGCGCCAGTGCGTCGGCTGCACGGCTACGTGTTCTCCGGTCTTGGCCTTGATCCAGCCGCCGAAGGTCCGGCGGCAAGGAAAGACCACCCGGTGAATGGTATTACCCTCGATCACGGCAATCTCCAGATCCCGATCAAAGGGCGGCGCCGTCTCGAGCCGCTCCCAGGTCAGGTCGCCAGTAGATCTTGGACGGTGTTCATCGCTGCTGGCTGACAAATTCAGGCAACCTTCTGAACTACGGACGAGATGGCTTGGGCCGCCGCGCGAGCAGGCTCAGCCCAATATTGCCCAGGCGGCGTGGTCTCGATTGCGCCAGTCGCGGCCGGGGTTTTATCGGCCGTGGCGCCGTTGAACCTATCGTGCCGGGACATGATCGGCTCGCCAACCGAAATATTAGGATTGGCGCTGCGAAACAACTTCCGGGCTTCGGTCGAATCGATCTGGATCAGCTCAAGACCCCGGCGGTTGGTATTAACCGCCGTTCTGCAGAAGTTGAACTGGACTGCCGCTCCCGCAATCTGGCCCCCGGCGGGACTAATGTCCCCGTGGTCTGTCATGTCGAACATCCTTCGTTGGTGGGAAATCTCCTTGTCCCACGGCGTCATCGTGGGGCATTGGGTTGTGATGACGTCAGCCGCGCCCTTGGAAGCGGGCGGCATCCCCGAGACCCGGAAGACGCCGGAGCTCGCTTGACCCCATTCGGACGGGCCTAGCTGCGCTCGGCGTCGATCATCGCGCCCGTCCGCGGGTCGATGAAGTGGACGCCTTCGCACGCGGCGCAGGTTATTGTGTGCATGTCATCGGCACGCGGCTCGGGGACGTCCGGCAGAAGTTCTTGAACTCGGTCGCCGGTATCTGGACATGAAAAGATGAGGGGCGCCAAGTCTTTCTGTCTGCCATGTGTGTGACCTAGGACGGGAAGCTCACTTCTATCAGTAGGCCGTCGCCGTAGTATTTGATGCAGGTCAAAAAGAGTTGATGCGCATCCAGAATGGCCGACCTCGAGCGGCTGCTGCGAGCCGCACAGGCCCGCGTTGGCAGGCGACATGTCCAAGTCGGGCGATCCGCCAGGGCTTCGCGTTGGTCCGCAACACGCCAGCGTGGAGCGGGGTTGATTTGAGGCGCACCGCTCGCGAGGGCCACGACAGCATTTGTCCTCGATGCTGCGATACCGGCAAGCAGATGGTCAATTGATCGCTCGCCTCGCATTATCGGTGGCCTTGCCGGGCCGATCCCCAGCCATAGGCTTTGGCGCTGAAGTCCTGAACCCTGGGCTCATCGAAACGTTGGCTGCGGCAAGCGTGATCATCGGCTTTGCTGTCGCGCCCGCAGGGGCGGTTCGCCTCGTTGGCCCACGATCACGTGGGCGTAGGTCTCGCCATCGATAGCCCCGGCCGCCGGCGCCCGTCAGAAATGGCTCTGCCGGTGATTGGCGCAATGACTTGGCGTTTGCGGCAATGCCTCGTGAGACCATCAAGTATCGCGTGTAAAGTTCGCGGCCTCTCAAGTCCCCATATTGCCAGCGGTTGAGTATGGGATCGATAGAGATCAATAGCCGGCGGGCGTGACGGCGCATGCGGCTCTCAATCATCTCTTCAGACATTCCTCGATTCATCGGCGACTCAATTTTGTCAGTCGAGGGCATGAGCAGACCAGAAGGCGTTATCCCTCGGCCCAAAACAGAGTGCGATCCGCCAAGCTGGACAAATAGAGGTCGCGTGGTCTGCGGCACAACAGGAGCGCTCGAGCCGCGGTGCCAAAGTTTCGACCTTATCTCGATGGAGGAGCGGACAAGCTCTTGGGGATGCTGCTTGAGGCAGCTCAAATACACTTGTGGCGCGAATGGCAGAATGGTGGATAAGCAAACCCACAAGAAGAGGATGCCATGCCTTCATTTAATGTTCGGTTCATTAAGACCGTTTGTGACGATACCGGGCACGAACATCGTGCCTGTCAGGCAGCGTTCAAGGTTGATGCCGCCTCGCTGAGTGCTGCTGCACAGCAGGCGGAGAGCGATTTCTGCAAGCAAAAGAGTGTTCGCGATTGGACAGTCTTCGCCGATGTGATAGAGTTCCGAACCCCGCCTGCATTGCCGCCGGCATGGGCTGGTTAGCTTGACTTTGGCGGGGGAAGCCTGCGAATTGAATTGTGGGTCAATCTGTAATCTAAGCGTGATCCGGACAGGATCGCGTTGACCGTCGATTCGAGAAGAACTGGTGATGCTGGCGTCAAATCGGCGAGCGCGCTGTTGTCTCACGACACCTAGCGGACCTCGCAGTTTGCCGCCTGCCGCTCAACTGGCTCTGCAGCGCTCCGTCAAGCGTCGTACCGGCAGGGCCATCCGGAAGGATCCGCTCCCACAAGTCGGTCTTGTTTGGTTCATGTCAAGCACAAGTCTGCCTCTGGCAGCCATGGCTGTTTCAAAGGGTATGCGTGGTTGGCCAATCTGCACACATTAATGCCCTTGACGGTTAAGGCATCTGATCAGCCGGTTGCGCGCGAGCCTGTCCCGGACATCCGAACCGGGCTTACTTGAGCCCGCGGCAAATCGATGCGATCGCACGTGTTGTCCGCATCTGCCTTTCAAACCATGGCGCAAAGAGCGCGCTCTCCTGAACATTTGAGCAAGCGCCTCGCACTTGACGGTTTTTCCGAGAATGCGCTTGCTGCCGCTATGGAGACATATTGCGCGATCTGCAGCGGGTGAGCGGCCTATGTCAGACCAAAGTCCGCTGCGCCGGCCGACCTCGAGAGGCAAAACCATGCAAGTCCGCTCAAAGACTGCCCGAATGAACAGACCCTGCGCGCTCGGTCGTGAGATATCCTCCCCTTTCGCGATTGATTGCGCTCAACAGTTCCTCGCCGAAGATCTTGACTCCCGAGCATGCCCGCATTCAAAGAGGGCCGACACAGGACAAGCCTCATTGCCGCCTCGAAATCCACGGCATGGGTGAAGCAGTCCTTATGTCTGTACTCGCTGTTTCTGCCTACGTTTTCTTCTTTGCCGCAGCGATGGGAACACGATTCGGCGTTTACCTTCTGCGTATTGCTCGCTTTCGCCGCCAGCCTGGCCGCCGCGGCCGTCATCCTCACGCCGCTATGAACGGCCGGCGCGACTACCGCAGGCGGAGATGATAGGTCTGCCGAACTACAACTCGGTCCGATCAAATTCGCCTCGGTAACGGCGATGTGGCCGCTAGACAAAGTAAATGCAGTCTAAAGGGCGCGGCGTATTGCATGAAGACGCTCAACAGAAATGGTGAGTGCGCTCCACCTGCTCGGGCGCATATTCCTGACAAGGACGGCAATATTCCTAAAACGCGGATGGTCATTATCGTGTCGATCTGACGAAGGCTGATCCATATCGACCTCATGTCGGCCAATGGTCAGATGTCAAGGGCACAAGTTGGACCGAGGAGCGTAGCACTTTGTGACTGGCGAATCTCGCGTTCGCGCTATGAACGCCATGTCTGTGTTCCGTGACCAGTGGGCGGTAAGTTGGGATGTGAACACGTTCACGTCCGGCGGCACCATCGTGCCCGCAACGGTCCTCACGTACATTGAAACAGCAGCACCCGAGTGCGATTTGATCGCGCGGTCAGGGATAAACTCAGAACAAAAGAAGATTGCCACGCCAGACAATGTCAATCAAATTCGTCCGAGCGGCAAAAGTCCGTCGCATCACAGATCAGGCTTCTGTCTACTGAAGGACAATTCAGTTCACCGGCTCGTTGTCGATCCAACGGTTGCCTGCAAAGCTTATTACCTTATCGAGAACGACGCCCCGATAAGGGGATCTGTTAGCGACAGTAAGGCGTGCGAAGGCTCCTGTATTCTCGGCAATGCGGAGCACGTGAAGGAGAAGCGGGATTGCGCCATGCACGCTCAAGTGCGGGCGAAATCCGGAGAAAACTCGCGTAGAGTCTTAAAGCGCAACTGTTGCTTCGATGTCACCAAATGTATGAACCGGCGATCTACGCTCGTATCAAACGAGGGACGACATGTTCGATATTTATTTGAACGGAAGACGCGATCTTTTGGTCGTTCCGCGAGGGTTTGCGATTCCTGCGGGGTTGGCCGGCAGTTGGAAGCGAAAGAAGCGGGCGGTGCGTTCAGTGAGCGATGTCATTCGCCAAGATGTGCAACAGCGCGGTTACCACCGACGTAGTTTGATCTCAAATCGGTCGAAGACGGCAGGGGAGAACTCGTCACACGCGTAGCCAACGCGGCTATCTCCGCTGACCCATTCTCCAAAACACTCAGGGCAGGATGCCGTCGAGAACCTTGCTTACCGCGTCGACGGCAGGTGGATATCCTGCTTCATCAGGCTTATGGCGCAAGGTTTCTTTTGAAAAGCGGCGCACGGCGCTGCGACTTCCCTCAGGATAAGTATTATGGAGCTTTTCCTCGACTCGATGGCGTGCTCGCGTGAGTTTTCAGCTGTCCATACGGAAAATACTTGCCGGCCAGCCGCACGGACGGGCGAGCATCGAAGTCGTTAAACAGCATTTGGCCATCTATTACAGCAGCGGCCCAGAGTGGCCGGCGCGTATGAAGCGCATCGCGAGCCGCGCGCCCCAACTCGATATTTTTGGCCAAAGGCTGATCGAGCGAGAGGCCGGGTGCTGGATTATCACCGACGACGGAAGGAAGGCTCTTGAGAGGCTCGAACTGCTAGATCTGGGTGCTAAGCAGGGTCAGGTTGAGCGGGAGATCGCGCAAGAGCCCGAAGATGAGTAGGCGCCCCTGGTGTCTTCCCAGCTACGAACGAGCGCGCGCAGAAAGCGCTCCCCGGCAAGCGATTGAGCCCGCGCAAGGGCTATCGGCGTGACGGCTTGCCGCTCAATCCCTTGCTGATGGCCACGTAACCCGATTAGATCGCGCAAGTTCAGTTTGGACATAATGCAGTGGCTATTGGTATGTGAAGTGGTTCAGCGCGACCAAGGGATGATATGGCTTCATCAAACCTAAGGAATGGAGGAGCTGATGTCTTCGTGCACTCCGACGCGTTGAGCCGAGCCCGGACGACCGACACGAAGACGTGACCGATCTAGTATTCGCGCAAGCCCCAAGGGGTCTCTGGCGTTTAGATAACGAGCGCGCTAATCGTCATAAGGTGACCATAGCAAGAGACCGCTCCGATGTTTCACCAATCGACGCCCTTCTATTCGAAGTTAAGCACGTAGACTAACATGGCTTTCGGAAGACAGGGCGTCTGGACTAGTGCAGGAGTGGAATTGTAAACTTCGTACAGACTCTGTGTTGAGAGGCTTCGTTATAGTTGAATGACAGGAACCTCGATGTTTGATCGCTCTAAGCTTAATATAAATCACGAACCTCTCCAAGATGCAGCTGTTCAGGTTCATCGCGATTGGCCATTCCAGAACATGACCGAGCTAATACCCGGCGCGAGTTCCGACGACTGTCCTTTTTTACTGTCGTCGCGCGAAAAAACTATGTTACAAGCCCTCTTCTCAGAAGGAGCATTCATCGTGAAAAAAGCAACCAAGAAACGCGTTAAGCGGCGCGAGTGGACCAAGGCAGATATCAAAGAGCTCAAAGTCCATTCGAAGGCTCGGACCCCGGTCATAAAGATAGCAAAAATGACCAAACGCAGCGCCGGCGCGCTACGCCAGAAGGCCTTAAATCTCGGGATCGGACTCGGACATCAGCGTTAATTTTGAGCAGCGGTGCCTAATGGCGCGTTAGGGCGGCTCGCGGGCCGCCCTCTTTGGTCATAGAAACTTTGTCGCACATTAGGTTTGCCGATCCGCGATAAGAGAGTCTTTCACGCACGTGCTGGACTTCAATGTCGCGGAATGCGCTCCAGCGCCTCCTCATCTTTGATCAAGATTCTTGGAAGGGGGGCGACGGCCGCTTGCGATGTGTGATCGCGAGTGAAGACATAGCCTTTGCCATAGCTCTGTCTCGAAGATAAAATCCCGAAACGCTCGGTCCCGGAACGCATGCGATGGAGCCACAACGCTCAGTCCTGGGCGCGTTACCTTTCGAGAAGCTGACCAGTCTCAGACGAACTCCCCTAGGGGCCGAATCTAGCATCCGTTCGGCCAGCAGCTTGTTCAGCTTCGGCGAGGCAGTCTTGGCCGCGCTGGGCCGAATACATCGGCTGATCGCTTTAGCCAAATGGAAACAACCTCGCAAATGGGGCGTCCTCGAAGCTCACGCCAGGCTAAAGTTTGGTCGTAAGCGGACTGCGCCGAGCCTGTTGGCTAGCTTGAGCTCCGACGCGATATGGCGCGCTCAACAGCAATTGAAACAGCGCTCTGTTGGCTTGGTAGATGGCGGCGGAGCGGTTACGTCCTGTACCCGTCATCACCTGCGTGCCGTCGGCGTTGTGCACGGACCACAACCACCTTCGACCGCGCTGCTTCAAGACATATTCGAAGGATGGGAGACTCATGCTTAGCGAGCTCCATTTCTGACAGTCGTGCGTTTAGTCTTCTGAATGCCAGAGCGGGCCCTTTCCAGGCGATGCCTCATTGTAGCAGCCTTGGCAATGAGCTCGCTTGATCGGTCAACGTCGCTTTCATCAAAAGTGAGCTCATTTTGCGCTGCCTGTCGTGGCGCCAAAGTCGCGAGATGCAGCGCGTTTGGCCGTCAGCGACATCTGCAGGATCCAGGTATCGTTTGCGGAGGACTTATGCCGCAGCAAACCGTTTTTCTCTAGCAGCTTTGAGTGGGTCGTCACGAAGGAAGGGTCGACGTGCATCAATCGTGACACCAGATTGACCGGTACACCCTTTTCAATGCCCAAATAGGCCACCGCCATCAGGATCGTCCACGTGGCCTAGTGATGCCCAGCACAACGGTAGGAAATCTGGCAAGTTCTTCTTCGAGACACGCATGGTCTGCTCTCCCACATGAACGGCCGGACAATCTCGTCTCCGTCAGTATAGATGCGGCCAAGCTCGCTTGCTGGATCAGGTAAATCCGGTGGCATCTTAAGCCAGGTTCTGTTCTTTACAACCGTCCTTAGGGCCGATTAGGGGAGCGGCAGTGCTGCAAGAGCAGGTAAATCAAACAGTTGGTATAGTTCGGACGGATGGGCTTGCGAACAACAGGCGGGCCGGAGCTATGGCACAGTGTCTTGACGGACCACGGCAGCATTCACGGCAAAGTTGCGTCAGGATCGATGCGCGCTGACACGATAGCTGCGCCCCGCCAAGTGAGATGTCCGCGATGTGGTCTGCTTCTTTGCCGCGCTCGCCGAGCTGTCTGCTCTTGTACGCCGAACATCAGCGAGGTGCTGTCGCATTTACGGCTTCAATGCCCCAGCAACGGGCAGCTTATGACTACACGTAATAACCTTCCATGTACCGCGGGCGGTCTTCGGCAAACGTTCGTATAGTTCTTCCCAACCTTCCCATATCGCGATCAACCTTCGTGCAATTGAGCTGGCGCTTGACTTCGTTTCAACTGTCGAGCAATCGAGGAGGCAATTGCAGTTATGCTTCCGTGATCCCGCCCGATCGATCGAACTGAACGGTTCTCAAGTCATGAGTGGTAGACAAAATTCTTGTCGTTTTGACGCTTTGTACGCATGCGGTTGCCCATGTGATCGCGCGGCGGGCTATTTTCGCTCAATCGAGCGAGCGCGGACAGGGGTTGCTTTTCAAGCAGGAGGGTCTGAACGATGAGCGGACGTTTTGGCCGTTCGCCTGAGGTGTGCTTTCTCCTCGGTCTTCCGCGATCCGGGACGACACTCCTGGCGCACTTGCTCCAGCACCATCCAGACATCGTGGCTCCGCCTGAACCCTGGTTGATGTTGGCGCTTGAAGCGTTTGGCATGGTGGATCAGCGTCACCCGGCGGGCAGCTCACTGATCAAGGCCGCGACCTCCGAATTCCTGGGGCGGATAGATCGCACGATCGTCAGCCGAGCTTTTGCCGATGCAGCATACGATCAGTATCTGGCAGAAGCGGGCAAGCGCATCATCATAGACAAGACACCACGCTATTGGACGGTGCTTGAGTTTCTTGAATCTGTCTATCCAGAAGCGCCACACATCCTTCTGATGCGCAATCCCTATGCCATCGCCGCTTCACTGAAGTCGACATGGGGCATCCCACTGCGGACAGAAAGCTCGCATTCGGTTAGCGTATCCGGTCTCGCCGATCTCATGCTCCGTCTGCCCGACGTCATCATAACTTCACTCGCCGATTTGGTTCTGGGCCTTCCCAAGCTCGCCGCGCACCGCACTCGCCCGCAGACACAGTTCGTGCAATACGAACTGCTCGTGGCGCATCCGGACGAGGAAACCCGGCGTCTGTTGACGGGGCTCGGCTGTGACCCAGCGGCCGTCGCATCGACCGGGATGAGACAAGCAGATTATCTTCGATCCAGCAGCTTTGGGGATCGAAAAATCCTGGAACGAAACGCCGTCGACGAAAGCTCTGTCAAGTCATGGCAATCTCAATTGAGCGTCGAAGAGATGCAGACCGTGACGGATTTGGTCGGCGCTGAGCTTTTGCTGGAACTCGGATATGAGCAGGAACTGCTGCATGCACAGAAAGCCGGAGTGCTGGATAGGGGAGGTCAGGTAACCGAACTCTATCGTCGGATATTCCGAACCTGGTGGGATTTGCGAAGTACCAAGGCAGGAGCATTATCCGGCCCCTCTCACGCTGGAGAGCCGGTCCACACTGCTTGGAACGTTTCGGAGAACCGCGACGCGGCTATCGAGATGTTGCGAGGCGAGGTCGCGCGGCTTGAGCAGATCCTCAATATCTCCTAGGGCGATCTGAATGCTTGCGATCAAAACACGCTGGTTGATTTAGCCAAGATCCTTAACCCGCACGAGCTGATCTCCCGATCAGGTGTGACGTCGGCGCCGGCCGCACCAGGGGCGGAATGCGATATGTTGCCGCGTCTGCAAGTCTGCTGTCCAATTGGGCTTGACCTCATGGACGAGCCTGCCTCTTGGCTGGCCGTTTCCGCCGCGGATATTCCCCACTCTGGGCTGGAGCCATAGAACGGCGAAGAACAGAGATCCTGCATCGAAAAGAAGACATATGCTGCCGAAACATCTGCGCCGTCTCGAAGCTGAATCGATTGAAATCATGCGTGATGTGGTCGCCGAGTTCAAAAGGCCGGTCATGCTTTACTCGATCGGAAAAGACTCAAGCGTGATGCTGCACATTGCGATCAAGGCGTTCTATCCGGCAAAAATGCCTTTCCCCCTGCTTCACGTCGACACGACCTGGAAGTTTCGCGAGATGATCAGCTTTCGAGACGCGACAGCCAAGCGGCTCGGCCTCGACTTGATCGTCCATATCAACAAGGAGGGCATCGCGCGCGGGATCAATCCGATCGATTCCGGCTCCACGCTCCATACCCAGGTGATGAAGACAGACGCGCTGAAGCAGGCGCTCGACCTCCACGGATTTGATGCCGCCTTTGGTGGAGCCCGGCGCGATGAGGAAAAGAGTCGCGCAAAAGAGCGGATACTCTCCTTCCGTTCGGCCGGACACGTATGGGACCCCCGTAACCAGCGGCCGGAGCTTTGGAGCCTGTTCAACACACGGATCCGCCAGGGCGAAACCATGCGCGTGTTTGCGATGTCAAACTGGACCGAGCTCGATGTGTGGGAATACATCATGCTCGAGAAGATTCCGGTCGTTCCGCTCTACTGCGCGAAACAAAGACCGACAGTGCGTCGAAATGGTGCGACGATCATGATCGACGACAAGCGACTGCCGCTTAACTGCGGGGAGACGCCGGAAATGCGGATGATCCGCTTTCGCACGCTTGGATGTTATCCTTTGAGCGGGGCTGTTGAATCCGATGCGACGACGATCGAAGACATCGTCGCAGAAATGCAGACCGCGACTGTGTCGGAGCGCCAGGGGCGCCTCATTGATACCGATGAAGCCGCTTCAATGGAGAAGAAGAAGCGGGAAGGCTACTTTTGATGATTGCAAAGCCGACAACGGAACCTGCCAGGACGAAGGATCAGCTGCGATTCATCACATGTGGGTCGGTGGACGACGGCAAATCGACGCTGATCGGCCGATTGCTGCACGACAGCAAGATGATCTACCACGATCAGCTCACGGCGCTGGAACGCGACAGCATTAAGCACGGCAGCGCAGGAAATGACATCGATTTCGCGTTGCTCGTGGACGGGCTCGAGGCCGAACGGGAGCAGGGCATCACGATCGACGTCGCCTACCGCTTCTTCACGACGCCGCGGCGCTCCTTCATGGTGGCCGACACTCCCGGCCACGAGCAGTATACCCGCAATATGGCTACCGGCGCCTCGCATGCCCAGCTCGCCATCATCCTGATCGATGCGCGCAAAGGCGTGATGGTTCAGACCCGCCGCCACTCCTTTATCTGTTCGCTGCTCGGTATTCGTCATGTCGTGCTGGCAGTGAACAAGATCGACCTTGTCGCATACAACAAAGAGTGCTTCGATCGGATCGCCCGTGACTATCTGGCCTTTGCCTCCGGCCTCGGCTTCACCTCGATCGTTCCGATCCCGATCTCGGCCCGCTACGGCGACAACGTCGTGGACCGCTCTGCTCATGCCAACTGGTATCATGGTCCCTGCCTGCTCGAGCATTTGGAGAGCATTGACATCCCGTCCGGCATCGCAGGCCAGGCTTTCCGCTTTCCGGTCCAATGGGTGAACCGCCCAAACCCGGATTTTCGGGGCTATGCCGGGACGGTGGCTTCCGGGAGGATCTCGGCAGGAGACGAGATCGTTGTCGCCGCGTCGGGACGGACCACGCGCATCAAGCGGATCGTGACCCACGATGGCGACCTTGTCGGCACCGAAGCCGGCGATGCGGTTACCATTACACTGGAAGATGAAATTGATATCGGCCGTGGCGACATTCTGTCCCGACCGGACGACCGACCGAAGGTCGCCGACCAGTTCGCCGCTTATGTGATCTGGATGGACAAGGAGCCGCTCGCTCCCGGACGCCATTACGTGCTGCGGATTGGATCACAGACGATTACCGGCAGCATTACCGCAATTAGGCATCGGATCGACGTCAACACTTGTGAGCATCTGGCCGCCGGGATGCTTTCCCTCAATGAGATCGCCTTCTGCGATGTTGCGACCGCAATGCCCGCAGTATTCGATCCCTACGACCTCAATCGAAAGACCGGATCATTTATCTTCATCGATCGTTACACGAATCGTACGGTCGGGGCCGGCATGATCGCCTTTCCGCTACGGCGGGACACCAATATTGCTAGGCAAGCGCTATCCGTGGACAGGAGGGAGCGCGCCGCGCTCAAGAATCAGAAGCCTTGCGTCATCTGGTTCACTGGCCTGTCTGGCGCGGGAAAGACGACGATTGCCAACCTGGTTGATCAAAAGCTGTGTGGCATGTCGCGGCATACCATGCTGCTGGATGGCGACAACCTCCGGGACGGATTAAACGCGGACCTCGGCTTCTCGGAGACGGACCGCGTGGAGAACATTCGGCGCGTCGGTGAAGTTGTCAAGTTGATGGCGGACAGCGGCTTGATCGTGATCTGCTCGTTCATCTCGCCCTCTAGGGCCGAACGGGACAGGGTGCGCGGCCTGGTTGGCAAGGAAGAGTTCATAGAAGTCTTTGTCGATACGCCGATCGAGGAATGCGCTCGGCGAGACCCAAAAGGCCTGTATTCAAAAGTGAAATCCGGCAAGATCAAGAACTTCACCGGGATCGATTCGTGCTACGAAGAACCAACAACACCGGAGATTCATCTCAGGACCATGGAGCAGACCCTAGAGCATTCAGCGGAAGCGGTAGTGGATGTCTTGATGGCGCGCTCAATTCTTGATGGTTAGATGTCCCTCGCATCGCACCATCGATTCGCAGCGATATCCTGCTGGCTTGACCAAGGCGATTCGGCTCAGGCGGGCCTGCGATCGGATTTTCGCTCTAAAGGAACAAAATTGTCGCCCCCACTCCTCGACTGCCAACTTCCGGTTACGTGCTCGAAGTGGATGGTCAATTCAAGAACGAGTACGCGAGCAGAGATGGAGCATGGGCGGGAGCGCAGGAGCTCAAGAAGCGCCGTTCCATGCTCCAGATCAGAATCTACGACCCGATGACAAAGGCCAGAAAGGAAGTGCGACTCCTAGTAGGTTGAGTTTCGCTTAGCGCTTCTTGCTACGCGTGTGGCCAGCGATACGCCGAGCTCCCGCAAAGCCAAGCCAGGCAGCGGCTCGGCCGGCTTCGATCTTTCGCGCAGTATGAGGGTGGAGCCTCGGTTTTCCGAGCCTGGCGCTTCCAGCGAGCGGGCGCTTGCTTCAGTATATTGACCAATCCGAACTTAGCAGTCGGCCTCGACTCCCTCCTATCGCGACTATGCCTTTCGGGAAGCTTGCTTCCTTTTGGCCGCCGCTCGTCGACCGATCCGGCCCGCGTACGTCTCGCGCCTTCGCATCGCGCGACAAAGCAGCCGCGAACCCTAGCCATGCTGCGCTGCGCTACGGGCCTCCGCCATGCTTCGGGTTCTGCTCCGTCCCGCCTGCCGCCGTTGATCGCCATGAAGCCGGCGATGGGCGCGGCCGAAAAGGCAAGGGAGTTCATCCATGGCAAGCGACAAGGGCGATGTCTTGATGATCGGCTCTGGTCAACCGTGACCTATTCGACCGCGTGGTAGACCGCGTCGAACGCGAGCTCGCCATCAACGAGCTGGCGCTGCAGAGGAGCCAACGCGAGCAGAAGTGCTTGGAGGTGCGATCCGTCCAACCAGAGCGCCTCATGCCCGAGGTACTTGCGCTCATTGAGTGCCGCGACGCGATGGAACTCCGGCTCACCTTGGGCCTCACGCGCGTCGACCACGGCACGCTTACAAAGCCGATGATTGATCCGTAAGACGTTCTCGCCGCGAAGCGGCGTACAGAACTGAGAGATGCTACCAGCATAGCGATTGCTCGCAGAGAGGACACGCCACTCATCTGGAGTCGGCTCGACGTAGTCCTAGCAAAGCAGGATGACATATTCTGCTTCGCGGCGACTCGCCGAAAGGTGACGAACTGATCGTTGCTAAAGGGCCAGCATTCAAAGGTCGCTCAATTGTCTTCAAGCCGGGCTCGACCACAGCCTGCCAAGGCCGCTCATTCAAGCGCAACGACGTGATACCGGCAGTCATCTGCGACGAGGGCGTACACTTTCCAGGAACCACCATCCAGGGGGATCTCGCTGGCACGGCGGAGAAGCACGTACTCCATCTGGGGGTATGGCGAGGATCGCACGTGAACGGGAAGTTTTCGCCATCACTTACCTGCAGGTAGCACGCTCGCAGGCGGAAGGCCGGCGGTCCTGATGTCGAACTCTCAAATTAATTATAGCTCGCTGTGATTCTCCGCACTCTGCTGTCTACGTCGGCTTGTCGCGGGCAGATGCGAGTACGGTCAGGAATAATTCACGCGAGAAAATCTCCGGAGAGGGTTGAAACGCCCCTAACGTCAAGTTGTACGATGTTCATATGGACAGCGACAGGTCATCAGCGTCCGAAACCCTCCAACGACGACGGAGTGCGAATGCATCAAGCTCAAGTCCACACATCAACCTCCCGCTGCCGACGACGATCATCAAGTGTGCCGTGTCTTGATCTGCATCCGGGCGCGATGACATCCGACTGCATCGTTTTCCTAACGTCAAGTTTGCCTGAATAGAGCAGGTTCACGGCGTAAGTCGGTCGGCCGGGCTGCTGCTTCGCGACGCAAGAAGCCGACGGCGCTCAAGCCAGCGCATGTGTGATGGTTGGGATGAGAGCGCGCGTCGGCGCCACTTACGTTCGAGGGCGCGGTTGTGAATGGCATCGGTGATGAGCTTTATGTGAGATCGCTCCGTATCTGCGATGAGATATGGAGGGTGCCATCCGGCAGGTGTTTTGGGCGCCGGCCCGGAAACGCGCCCGCGATTTATGATGCTTGCCCCGAAGCTGTTGACACGAGGAAGTCGACGCTCGCCAAGGGGCTCCCCTGGTGGCTTGGCGTTCTCCAGATCCATTGACTACTACAACCTGAGGAGGATTGGTTTGACAAGACAGCGCTCTTTGCTGACGCCTGGCCCATTGTCGTTATCGCTGGCAGTCAGGAGCCAGATGCAGCTTGATCTCGCATCGCGCGATTGCGAGTTCAATGAAGTGACCGCCTGCATGAGGCGGCTGATGCTCAGCTTGCTGGGAAATCCTGAAGACTATTCGGTGGTGCCTATTCAGGGAGGCGGCTCCTTTGCAATGGAAGCCGCTCTCTCTTCATTTGTGTCCCGAGCCGACAGGCCGCTCGTTTGCATAAACGGCATCTATGGCGAGCGCATTTTACGAATTCTGCAGCTGTGGGGTGTCGAAGCACTAAAGCTTGTCAAGCGGGCCACCGATCCTTTGGACCCTCAAGAAATTGGCGAGCATCTGAACCGAAATCCTGGCGTTACGCATCTATGTTTCGTGCATTGTGAGACGACAACCGGAATCGTCAATCCGCTGGACGCGATCGTGGAGGAGGCGAGGCGGCGTGGCGTAAAGACTATCATCGATGGGATGAGTTCTTTCGGTGCCCTTAATATCGATCTGAGCCAGCGTGGACCTGACGTCCTGGTCACATCGAGCAATAAGTGCATAGAAGGGCCACCGGGAGTAGCGTTTGTCATCGCGTCTCGCGAACTGCTCGAGAATGCGGTTCAAGAACCGAGGTCGTTTGTGCTCGACGTGAGAGATCAATGGCGCTCGCTCGAGCGCACCGGTGAGTGGCGATCGACCCCTCCCACCCACATCGTTCAGGCAACGACAAAGGCCTTGGAGATCTTGCACGAGGAGGGCATTGATGCCAGGCGCTGCAGGTATGAGAAGGTCAGGGACGATCTCCTCAAAGAACTCGAAGGACTGGTGTCTCCGCTGCTGTCCACGGAGTTGCAGTCGCCGGTCTGCGTCGCGTTCAGTGCGCCGTCCGGAATCGTGGACCAAGCAGGATTCGATGGGCTGTATCGCCACTTAGCGGCCCACAACCTTTACGTCTACTCGAAGCTGCATCTTCCGACGCGGAGCTTCCGCGTCGGTTGCATTGGGGAAATCCAATCCAGCTGGATCGAGCGGTTGGGCTGCGCTTTTCGTACATATCTACGGTCCCGTCAGGCTCGGTCAGCGGCGCCGATGTTGGCCCAAGAGACATGCGGGGCTCGCATAAGGATGCCGGCGCGAGCGGCTAGGGACCCGCAGCTGCCGTTTTCGGCCGAGACTGCTGTTTTGCATGCGGGCTATCGACGTGACGTAGCGACGAAAGCCGTCGCAGTGCCGATTTACCAGAACACAGCTTATGAACTCGATGGCGATCTAAACCACATTGCCGACGTCTACAACGTCAAGGCTGATGGGTTCACCTACACAAGGATCATCAATCCAACGACGCGCGCGCTGGAAAGGCGCTACGCCGCCGTCGATATGGGACGCGACTCGCTCGCCGTTGCGTCAGGTCAAGCAGCGACGTTCCTTGCTATCGTCAACCTGTCAAGTGGCGAAGTGGGGGACAATGTCGTCGCCTCTCCGTATCTATATGGCAATACCTGGAACCTGCTCCACAACACATTAAAGCGTCTTGGGATCAGCGTGAGGACGGCCGATCCTCGAAGGCCCGAGACGTTCGAACGTGCCATTGATGATCGCACGATATGCCTGTTCGGAGAGGTGATCTCGAATCCTTGTCTGATTCCGCTCCCCGTCAAACAGCTGGCCGAGATCGGCCGAAAGTACGACGTGCCGTTGGTCGTAGACAATACGACGACGCCGCTGGTATGCCGGCCGTCAGATCTCGGCGCTGCTATTACGACGTACTCCGCAACGAAATATATATGCGGCCACGGCACGACGCTCGGTGGACTGATCGTTGACAACGGCGAGTTTAGCTACCGGGGAGCCTCTCGCTTTCCCTTGTTCAACCGTCCCGACGATGCGCATGGCGGAATTGTTTGGCATAACGCGGTGCGAGATGTCGACGATCTTGGAAAGAGCGAGTTTCTTCTCAAGGCTCGCATGACCTGGTTGCGCGATACCGGCGCGGCCATCGCCCCGTTTGCGAGCTTTCAACTCATCCAAGGGCTTGAAACGCTGCCACTTCGCATGAAGCAGCACTGCGCGAATGCTAGGATCGTGGCCGACGTTCTCAAAGAGCATCCTAAAGTGCGCCGTGTCTTCTACCCGGGGCTTTTTGAAGGCGCCGATCGGGAAACCGTCGAACAGACACTCAATGCTGCATACGGACATGGGGCGATGGTCATGTTCGAAGTGGAGGACGAACAAGCCGGGCGCAAGTTCATCCAGAACGTCGACTTGATGTATCACGTTTCGAATGTAGGCGATGCCCGCACCCTCGTGACCCATCCTGTCTCGACGACCCACACCACCGTCCCGCGGGAAAAGCGCGAAGCCGCCGGCATATTTGGCGGCTCGATCCGGCTTTGCGTCGGCATCGAAGATGTCAACGACATACTGCGCGATCTGGACAAGGCGCTTTCCGCAATCTGACAACCTGCAAGGCGATCAGGAGGAGGTTCTCATGAATCAGGCAGACGCTTGGAAATTGAGGTCATCACGCTATGAGGCCGTTCAATTCAGCCGAGAAATCAATAGGCAGCTCTCCGAGCTGAGGCCAGACAACATAACGGGAGCCGCTTATATTGCCAAAGATTACGCTGTCATCACAGCGTGCACGCTCGCAACTGTGTCGGTCTCATGGTGGCTCTACCCGCTGGCCGTCCTTCTAATTGGTGCCTATCAGCGCGGATTGACAACCATCGCTCATGATGCGGCTCACCGCACGCTCGCGAAGAACATGACCTGGAACTACGTCCTGGGCATTCTGTTCGCTTCCTATCCCTTGTTCCAGCGCCACTGGGCCTACCGGATCTCGCACGTCTATTTGCATCATCCCTATCTCGGAGACCCGGACAAGGATCCCGACCTGAAGTTCTTCCTGGCCAGCGGCGTTTACGACGTGCAGCCTCCGGAGCGGTACGCTTTCAACATGATCTGGAAGCCGATCTTCGGCGGCGCGACAGTAGCGTATCTGAGGTATCTTTGGACCAATCGATTTTCGATCACAGAGGCCGAGGATCAGAGTCGCTCAGTCATACTTATCGACAAGTATGGCTTCTATCTCTTCTGGATCAGCATCCTGGCCGGGTCATATGCTGTTGGGCTGCTCCATATCGTCGTCCTATTTTGGATCGTGCCCTATCTCACCACGTTCCAGGTCCTCGGCTGGTTTATCGAGCTAGCCGAGCACTCACCTATGTGCGAAACCGAGACGCAGAACGTCTATCTCACCAGGAATCGGAAAGGAAATTTCCTCGAGCGAGCCATCCTCGGGCAGAATCTGGATGAGTACCACCTTGAGCATCACCTTTCGCCGGGTATCCCGTTTTGGTTGTTGCGCAAAGCTCAGAAAATCCGAATGCAGGATCCCAACTATGCGAAGGTTGCCGCGACCTGGGGCGGGCTCTTTGTCAAGGGACCTCAAGGTCAACCTAGCGTCATAGCTCAGTTAAAAGAGCGAAATCGACGCTTGTATGAGCAGTCCGTTGCCGAGGTTCGCACGCGAGGGCAGGTCGCGTGACGTTGCTACGGCCAGAGAGCACCCGAGCCGTGGTCGGCGTCACTTCGAATCGTTTTATGGCCGATGGTGTGCATCGCGACTGGTTGCGGCGCAAGTACTTGCAGGCACTCCATCGTCATGCGGGATTGGCTTGCGTCATATTGCCGACGGTCGACACCGAAGATGCGACGGAGGAGGTCCCCTCGGCGATTATGCGCCGGCTCGACGGCTTGGTGTTGACAGGTGATGAATCGAACATCGACCCCGCCGTCCTGAGAGCGCCTGCGTCCTTGACGGAGGCTGATCGGCAGGACGTTGCGGTTGGGATCCTTGACCGTCCGCGGGACAGGCTCTCTGCCCTAACTATAGAGAGCGCCATCGCGCTCGGAATGCCTATTCTGGGCATCTGCCGTGGGCTTCAGGAACTCAACGTCTATTTCGGCGGCACGCTCCGCTCATCGCTTGCGGAGTGGAGTCCGCAAGGTGGCGCGATGCATGCCGAGAAGCCGGATCGTCCAAGAGACCGTCAGTACGACGCCGCGCACAGCGTCAGGATCTGTTCCGATGGCGCGCTCTTTCCAATCGCGCGGACGATCGAAGCGCAAGTCAACTCGCTGCACAATCAAGGCATCGAGGCCCTTGCCCCGGCGCTGAGGCGGGAGGCGTGGGCGCCTGACGGTTTGGTCGAGGCGGCTTCGGTCATTGGCGCCCCGACCCTGCAAATCGGTGTGCAATGGCACCCCGAATGGCACGTCTCAACCGATCTTCTCAGCAAGCAACTGTTCAAGGCATTTGGAGAGGCGTGTGTTGGGTACTACCGAACTAAGAAAAACTAGAGGCGGGTTGTGACATTTCAAACCAAACGTGGTCGCAGGTCGAAAGGACAGTCCCTCGGATCCGATGCACGCGCCTGGTCCTGCGAGGGCCGTGCGCCGCCTCGCGGGCACAGGAAGACTGAGCGATTGACGAATCGCTTCGCTCTGGGAGTTTTCTTTGTGGCGCTTTATGTCGTCGTGAGCGCGGCAGGCGAGGTTTATGCGGCGTCGTATTTTCAGCAAGCGGATGTGTTCGTCGCGCTCCTGCTGTCCTTCGCTGTTGTTTGTCTGATGTTCAATCTCCTGGCTCGCCACGAGCGAGGCGAGGCAACGATGGTGAAGTCGTCGCTCCTGGTCTTCGTCGCGCTCAATGTCGTGACAGCAATCAGCTGGATCGGCCTATTTATAGGACTGAAATACGCTGAGCCTGCGATCGTCGTCGCCTTCATGGTGGCGCTGGGGCCCGCCGCAACAGTGTGGTTAAACGCACTGATCAGGCGCCAGGGTGCCCCTCCAGCATCCGATATTGTCGTTAGCGTTACGATCGCAACGATCGGGAGCTACATGATTTGGATATCGGCGAGCGGCAACGCGGGCGTGGAGTGGGGGGCTCGATCGTCCTTTGGCATCGTCTTGGCCATCGTAGCCGGCCTATCGCTGGCCCTTACAAATATACTTGTCAAACTACTGTTCGACCGTGGATTTTCTGGCCGACAAGTCCTGGCGCATCGCTTTTATGGAACGATTCTCTTGCTGCTGGGACTGGTCGACCATTCATCTATCGTGCCTGAGATCTCGCAGCATTGGTTTGCGATCGCAACAATTGGGCTGTCGACGATCCTTGTTCCTTTGCTCTTGATCCAGCAGGGCATTCGCCGCGTAGAGCCCTTCACCGTCAACATGGTCCTGTCCACCGCCCCTATCATCACCTTCCTGTTCCAGTACTTCGATTCTCGCATCGTGCCTTCGTCACATACGTTCGTTGGAAATGTTCTCATTACCGCTGTTGCTGTCTGCAACATCTACGTGCAGTATCGGAGATCCGCATGAAAGAACGGAATTGTGTAATCGTAGACGCATACTCTACCGGCCGATACCTACCGGAAGAGTTCAAGCGCTATGGAATTGGAACGGTGCATGTGATGTCGGCTGGACAGATTCCGCCCATATTCCAATCGCATTTTAATGCGGATCTGTATGATGAAGTCATTCGCCCCAGCGAGCGCATGGGGTACGACGACATCGTTGAATATCATCTCCAGGCTCTCCATGGCCGGGAATTGGAGTTCGTTATCGCGGGCTGCGAGACCGGAGTTGAACTCGCCGATTCTTTGTCGGAGCGGCTGGGCTTACCATCAAATGGGACCGCGCTATCCGCTGCTCGGCGTGACAAAGCGCGATTGTCTTGCGCGCTGACCTCCGCGGGCGTGCGATCGATCAGACAAGTCGTGTCCGACAGTCCTGTAGAGATCGCGAGCTGGAAGCGCGAAGCGAAGTTCGATCAGATCGTGATCAAGCCTCTGAACAGTACGGGTACCGAGGATGTATTCTTTTGCTCAACAGATGCTGATATTCGCCGGGCTCTAAGCGCAATTGTCGGGAAGACGAACCGTGTCGGAGCGTTGAATCGTTTTGCCCTTGGGCAAGAAAAAATAAACGGCCAGCAATATACCGTAAATGCCATCTCGATCGACGGGGAAGCCTTCGTTACGGAGGCCTGGACCTATGACACGGTTCCTATTGAGAGGGCATCATCGGTCTGCTCACTTGAGAGATTGTTGGAGGGCAGCGAACCAATCGTTCAGGAACTGTCCGACTACTTGGTGCGTGCGTTGCAGGCACTACAGATCGTCCACGGACCGGCTCATGCTGAGATCATCGTCGATCATCGGGGACCGGTCCTGGTGGACTTCGGAGCGAGGCTTCAAGGGACCATGTCGGCAAAAGCACGAACGATGTCGTTGGGGCACAACCATATGACCCTGACGGCCTGGCGCTACGCAGATCCCAAGGGCTTTGCTGAACATATGAGGCTGCGCGGGCCCTACAAGCGGCAGGCTCACGCACTTTGCGTCTCGCTGATCTCAGATATGGGCGGTGTCGTTGCCGGTTACCCGGGACTCGAAGCCATCCGCAAGCTCCCGAGCTTCGCGGACGCCATTGCATTCGTTCCGATTGGTCAAGAGCTAGTTCCCACGATCGACTTGGCGTCAACACCAGGCATCGTTTATCTCGTGAATAGCGACTTGACTCAGCTTGAGAGTGACTATCGCAAGTTGCGAGCAATGCGGATGGACCAGGTGTTCGATTTAGTGATGCAGGACTGCGACTAATGCCAACTGATCCCAGGTTGACCGGAGCGAATCCAGCCCGCGCGGCGATGGTCGGCGTAAGCGACTTCGATGGCGTTCTGCGAGGCAAACACGTCTTGGGTGAAGATCTCTCGGAGGGAGATAAAGTTATCAAGTTCTCTGAAGCGGTGCTGGCGTGGGATTGTACGGACCGGGTCATTCCGGCCAGTTTCACGCAAAAGCCGCTATCAGCGTTCGGAGATGCTGACCTGCGTATTCTGTCA
The DNA here is from genome assembly GCF_059512345.1 of Bradyrhizobium sp. Unk1. Lineage (NCBI taxonomy): Bacteria > Pseudomonadati > Pseudomonadota > Alphaproteobacteria > Hyphomicrobiales > Nitrobacteraceae > Bradyrhizobium > Bradyrhizobium sp. Unk1. The sequence goes on along the minus strand of NZ_JCAMOP010000046.1, from coordinate 30,589 downwards.
GGCACCGGCCGTTCGGTGTCTCATCTTGGCGATCAATATCTCTACCTCGCGGAGTTCACGGGCGCACATGAGAACATCTGCCCGCGCGGTATTCTGCGTAAGGTCCTGCGAAGGGCTGCTGAACACGGATACGACTGCACTGCCGGGTTCGAGTTTGAATTCATGCTGTTTAAGGAGAACGCAGACACGATTGAAGAAAGGCCGTTCGGCGAATGGACTCCTTTAACTCGCGGCCCGTTCGGTTACTCAATTGCGCGCTCTGTCGCGCAACATGAGCTGTTCGATGAGATCTTGGCGCTTTGTGACAAGGCTAGAATACCTCTCAGCGGACTGCACTTTGAAACGGGACCTGGCGTGGTCGAAGCGTCACTTCGTCATTGTGATGCGCTGGAAGCTGCCGATCGAGCAACCATATTCAAGTCGATGATAAAGGCCTGGGCGCAAACGCGAGGCATGATGGCTACATTTATGGCCAAGGTTTCCGAGGAATGGCCCGGGCAGTCCGGGCATATTCACATCTCGATGTCCTCGGATAGTCAGAATGCGTTTTACGACAGTGATGCGTTCGGCAACGTCTCGAAACTTATGAGGCAATTCATCGCCGGACAACTAGAATACATGAATGACTTCTGTGTGCTCGCTGCGCCGAACTTCAACAGCTACAAGAGATTGGTACCTGGCTGCTGGGCACCAATCTGTCCAAGCTGGGGAGTTGACAACCGCTCCTGCGCGGTTCGCGCCATTCCGGGAGAGCCATCTGCCCATCGCCTGGAGTATAGGCTGCCTGGCGCAGACCTGAACCCATATCTCGCGCTCGCATGTGCGATTGGTTCGGGAATATTGGGTGTCGAGACAGGTCCGGTACTACCGGCTTCGATCGTCGGTGATGCAAGCGCGGAAATGTGTCGTCCGTCCGCGAGACTGCCTCAAAGCCTATCAGAGGCAACTTCTCGGTTTGCAGAGTCTGCAGCGGCAAGTGATGTGTTCGGAGAAAGGTTTGTTGAAGCGTTTTCTTGCTCGCGCCGTTGGGAGTGGGAAGCCGTTCAACATCGGGTCACCGACTTTGAACGTCGGAGATACTTCGAGATCATTTAGCTTGAGCTCTTCGACAGTTCTGAACTCGATTCCTCTGGCCGGTGCCGGCCGCACTATTGCGGCTGCCTGTTCCGCTGATGTTGGACTTCATACAGCGCAAATGTGCGTTACTCGTTAAGTGAGGACCTCGGGAATGCTGAGGAGGTCTGCTGTTATCTGGTCTGTGGCAGCAACCGCGATTGCTCCGTTGGGATGCTAGATTATATCTAACGTCCGGTCCTTCTCGTGAGCTTTACATCGGCAAGCAGATGGTGGAGCTCAAGCATGCGCCCGGTTGGCAGCTATCCCTCGCAAGCCGTCGAGCGTGCGCGCGCTTGCCTGGGTTGGTCCCAAAGCGGCAAGACAAGCGCTGCGGTCCGTCAGCCAGAAACTCACTCCGGCTGAAGTGAGCGAGCTGAAGTTCCTCGCCTCTTCATTGCCGACTTTGGCTTGCCAGACCGGTAAGCGGACTGTAAGCGTAGCTCTGCGGCCCTTTTGATGATTGACGCTTGACATCTATTTGAGCCGCGTGCCGCGACGCCGCGGCTTCCAAATTTTGGACAATGCGTTGACGGCGGCCTCGAGCATCTTCGGGGCGACGACGTTGGGATCGAACTGTGGGGGGCGGCGCATATTTTCATGTTCCAGATGAGTAAGGTCGCCGCTGGCATCAAGGTATTTGGCATAGCCGGGTGCACCGCCGACGTCCTCGAGCAGGAGGGAAGTCCCTCTATCGTCGTGGTGTCGAACCATTTTTCGAGTTTGATCACTTGGCCTCAGCTGTCACCGAAGTCATAGAGATAGTGGATCGTCTTCGCGCCGGTCTCCTGAACGATATTGAAGAGCCGCGTCTTGCGATGCATCGATGGGCTGATTGCCAAAATCTCCTTCGGAATCAGGGATACCCCGACGTCCTTCGCCGGCTAGGAACTCGAAGAGATGGCTGTTCGTCCAGCCAAACGCCGCCTGAAGCGTCAGATGCAGCCGATCAAGGCGCAGCGTGAGCGGCACGACAAGGCATCGCATCACCTTCGGTTTCACATCCTTGAGGTCACCTTGATCCGGACCGCGGTCGTGTTCAGGCTCATGCCGCCGTCCTCGGATCATGTGCATGCATCGTGTAGATCGACGTCCAAGCTGTCCAAGGCAGCCAGGAGATGCAGTCCATTGATTGGAAACCACCTTGACAGCGCTTTCGATACGTCAGGCGATGAGTTCAGCATTGAAGATTGAGCGGTGGTCGCCATTTTCTTTGGAGTAACGCTTTCGATAATCGCAGCGTTGATTGCCTCAAAGCAGTTTGGAAAGGCCGGCGGGGACCTGACAACGCTCTTGCCGATGTTTCTGCTGATACCCTTCGGCGGTATCCTTCTCGTCTTCGGATATGCACTGGGATATATGCATCTCGAAAATATCTGCATATCGCGATATCGGTGGGAGCAATTTTGGTGGTGTAACCGATTCTCACGCTTCTGCTGTTTCGAGACGGGCCAATGGTAGGTTCGCCGATATCGGATTGGCGCTCGGTGTGCTTGGCACACTCACTGCGTTATTTTTATGAGCGTATTCTAAGTGCGCTTAACTGGGCAGCATCCTCGGCGAGGTCCTATTCTGAATAGGACTTGCACAACGTAAGTTCTGCTCACTCGAACGCGAGAAGAAGAGGTTGTCTTGACGGAACGTTCCACATCGAGCCAGATCTACGCATTGTTGGACCCGAAACTCTTTGGTCGAACAATAGCATGTCCTCCCGGTTAGTAAGAGCTTTGCTGCTGCCGAAAGTCTGAAAATCGACCCTCGGTTCGCCATGCTCGACGGCTTTCGGTATTCGGGAATGACTTTGGTGGCAGCGCACATTTCCATACTGGTCACGGCGAGGCAACGGAATGCGGACAGGCGCTACAATCGACGATCCCCTACCTTATGGGCCATCCCATATTGCTGCCTCAGCACCGCAACAGCTTCCATGAAATTGGAACTCGGACGGTGGGGTTGTGCATCCGGAGAGCATCCTTCGTCAGCCAACCGTCAGCCAGACGGCCTATCCAGGGGCGCTGAGCATTGTTGACCGTATGGGAGATGGAACATGACGGGCATTGGCCGACCTGGTGAACCGCACGTTGGGGCTGCAGGAGCCGACAGCACGTCGGGATCGAGCAGTGCGCGTTCGGAGCCAAATTTTGTCCCTACGGAAGGCCACCTAGTTTTCAACTCCGTCGTGGAACGGATGCGCTTAGCGCCTGAAGATAGAATGGCGACGCTCGCGAGCCTGCCCTCAGGTTCGGGTGTGGCAGTCCCCATCTCCTCAAGCGGTGAGGGGATCAAGGCAGCGAAACAGAAGATGGACGGCCTGCTTGAGGAACTTGATGCTTGCCACAGTGCTGCCATGGGCGCTCAGACCTCGTCTGAGGCGCAAGAGCTGATCGATCAAGTTGTCAAAGCAAGCGCAGCAGTTCTGGACTACTACGCGAGCCTGTCTCCAGATATGGCGCGCAGCGTTCTGTCCGACGATCAGGCTTGCCGAGTTCGTGACCGGACTCTGGATGCGGGGAACGAATGCAACGCGCTGGCCGCACCGACTATCTACGCCTTGGAGCAGAGTAGGGAGAATGCGGGAAAGATACTCGAGCGGATGCGCCAATCCAATGCTCCGCCCGACCAACTGATCCGAGTGGCTTCCAGTGCGGCGAAACACTATTTGGCTTGCACGGAGTGGTGGGAAAAGAAGGCATTGCGCTCTGAACGGATGCAGTCCGTCTGCGCAGCCACTGCCAACTTGCCAAGTGCGACAGCCGAAATGCGACAGGCCGAACAGGCAACACTACGGCTGCATACCGGCTGGGCACTGAATACGAGGTGCGTGCATCTGCAATCGCAAGTCCTTCTCGCGCGGGTCATGATTGAGTCGCACGCGAGCACGCTCGACCCGGCCGTCAGGCAAATCCTCTTGGGTGAGAACGGTCGGGCACGTCTACTCGGAACCTTCATGGGCGATGTTGTTCCGGCATTCCTCTCAACGGGCGACGCTGTTCTGAACAGCAAAGGACAAGCCCTCGACGCAGACCACTGCGCCGTTCTGGAAGGGGTCATGGAGCGGCTATCGGAATTTGCGTCGGCGTTGCCCAACATGGTTGCCGAGCTAAGGAATAAGGGAGCAAGTCCCGAGCTTCCGTTGGATCTGTTGGATCAGATCGTGGAAGGATCGTGGGTCACTGCCCATGAGGTCATGCGCCTGCTAGCAGTGCAGCCGAAGACACCTGCCATCATTGCACCGCCAACGGAGGTTGGCCTTGTGTTACCGGCCGACGCTGCCGGCAACGACCCGGCGGCCGAAGGCAGTCCAGCGCGAAGGAAAGGGAAGGGCAAGCGCAGGCAGGCCGGAGGTGCGGGGAGTTCGGCAGCCGGGCAGCCCGAGCCGCAGCTCGCTAGGCCCGACGCCGACACGACGCGAACCACCAAGGTTATTGTGCTCTCGGATCTGGGCACGAAGAAACTCGCGAGCGCGGAGGAGGCGCATACAAGGATGTCATCGTCGGCGAGGGAACACTTGGCGATATGGCAGACTGCGCCATCGAAGGAGACACTGACGCGCCTGCTCGCGCGATTGGACGAACTCTTGCAATTCGATCTGCCCAGTGAGCAAAGAGCCATTTCGCAAGCGCGCCACATGAAACCCGAAGATGCCGAGCACGTCGTGGACACCGTGGTTGAGCGGCTGCACAGCCAATCCGCGGAGATTGAGGCCTGTGTATCCGCGCTGGACGAACATCGCCGACGCGTCCTACTCACGCCTATGCAAGTGCCCGAAGTGCAAAAAAAAATAGTCCGCCTCAAGGCGATGTGGTCGGAGGTTAAGGGGCAGGCACGTACTTCGAAGGCGCAAAAGGCTTCGATCGAGATCGATTGCATGAAGACCTATGCGTTTCCCTCGCAGAAGTACCTCGAACGGTTGCAGGCGGCCGAGGAGTTGGCTCCCTTGGAGCCACCGCACGCGTTGAAGGGCGAGCCAGGAAAGCTGTTCGAGATCAAGCTGCAGCCTGCGCCACTGGACAATGGTACGGTGCCAAATCCGATGTGGGCGCACATCCATACGAAGCGGCCGGCCTATGCGTGGCAGTTAACGACATTGGATGACGCCGAGTTCGCCGCTTGCCACGTGAAATCCAACGAACAGCGCGGCTACAATCGCCTCTGGCAGAACGCTCGAGCTGCAGCGGGTCACGAAGACGTCGTGATCCATCGCGGCAAGCTCACGCCTGCGTTCTGCAAGTCCCTGTTAGGTTCCGCTTTTAGCGGCTATCCAGGGTCTCCTTTTGCCGGAACGGAGCGCGGGGCGCGCAGGTGACTCGATACGAGACTAGTTAAGCGACTCGATAGAGTGCCGCTTGTGGTACGGCATCGGTCTTCTTCGCATCCGGATCCAGTGGCCGAATGAACCGCACCTTGGGCTCCACAGGCTCCAACTCCTGAGTTAATAAGCCAGATTGAGCTGTGTTGGAGTGGCGAGCGTTCGCTATCGCAACTCCAGGAAGAGGCCCAAGAGTTCTTGAGCCAGGCGAGGATGCGGCGGAAGATACTATGGGGTGACCAGCAAAGCCGTGAGAGTATTGAGGCTGGTCATGAGCAATGGAGCACCCCCATGCAAAATGCAAACGATCTTGGCCGGTCTTCCACGGTCCTGGAACAGAACAGTACGCTGATCGCGGTCATCGAGATGAGCCTCTCTAGCTGGCTCGTCGCTGGAATCGTCCCCGGATTGGATCGTCATCCGTTGAAGAAGCTTGGCGCCGACGAAGACGCGCTGCTCCGGTTGCTACACCGCTGGCGCGAGGAGGCCGCAAAGGTTGGGCACGCGATCACACGCATAGCGGTCGCCTTTGAGGCCGGTCGCGATGGCTTTTGGCTGGCGCGGTGGCTGCGAGCGCGTGGCGTTGAGGCCTTCGTTATCCACGCAACAAGCGTCGCCGTCCCCCGCGAGCACCGGCGGGCTAAAACCGATCGTCTCGACACCGAGCATTTGAAGCGCGCTCTTCTCGGTTGGCTACGCGGAGAGCCGAACCATTGCCAAATGGCGGCAATCCCAAGTCTCGATGAAGAGGACGCCCGACGTCCGAACCGCGAGCGTGAGAACCTTGTCAGCCAGCAGACCAGCATTGTCAATCGAATGAAGGCATGTCTCGCTCGCCTGGGTATTCGCAAGTTTAAGCCGACGCTGTGTCATGCGTCAAAGCAGCTCGAGACGTTGCGCACGCCGGAAGGGGTACTTCTGCCGCCCAACACTGTCGCCGAGATGCGCCGGGACATGGTCCGCCTTCGCCTCGTCAGGGAGCAGATCAGGGAGATCGAGGCGGCTCGATTACAGCGTTTGCAGGTTTCCGAGAGCGGTGCGAACGCGATGGTCAAATTGCTAGCGCGGATTATTGGCGTTGGAGTCGAAACAGCGGACATGCTCGTGCATGAGATCCTCTCTCGGCAATTGAGAGATCGCAGAGCGGTCGCGCGTTACGCGGGCCTCACGGGCGCTCCCGATGAGAGCGGCAAGCGAAGACGGGAGAAAGGCCTCGCACGCGCTGGCAATGCCCGGGTACGGCGTGGGATGATCCAACTGGCCTGGCGTTTTCTCCTCTTCCAAAAGGACAGCGCATTAGCCCAATGGTTCCGCACTCGCGCGGCCGACGCGCGCGGCGGTACGCGCAAGACCATGATCGTGGCGCTGGCGCGCAAATTGCTCATTGCGTTCTGGCGCCTGACGACGACAGGCGAAATACCTGTCGGGATCAAGTTACGCCCGGTAGCATGAACGCGCGACGAGACACCTCAATTGGGGCTTGGCGAAGCAATCGCTGAACCCTGATACTCCGAGGTGGCGGTGACCCGCGCCACAACTTGGTCCATATGACCTCGCGGAAGAATGGGCCCGCTGCCCGAGCTTCGCTTGAGATGCGCATTGCTGCATCATGGTCGAAGATTGCGTTCGACCGCATACAAGTATGCGGCGCGATGGCCGCCGGATATTGCAAGCTCCCTCGGAATGTCTCTCAGTCGCGCCATGCCATGGAGTTCGTAATCTCTGATGACCATCCGGGCTTGAAGAAGGCGATCGTCAAGGTCCGTGCCTTCCCGCCTGTCATGCTCAGGCCCCAAGAGGATGGGCCACCCCTCTCCGCCGCCGTCGCTCGCCAGCGCTGCGCGTGGGGCAAGCGAGCGACGGCGGCTCCGAGGGGATGGCTTCGTCGGACCCCACGATCAATTTGCTGAAGCTCGATGCACACAACTGCACCCTCCGCGCAAGGAGAAGAGTCGCTAACTAAGGCTCTTGACAGGAGACACCCCATACAAGTTGTGGCCGACGGCTGAGAGGATGACGTTGGCGGCGTCGCCGGCGCGGCCTTTGAGGTAGCAGCGGCCGAGGTCGCCTTCGGCGTTCATGTGCCAGATGATGGGCTCGATGGCAGAGCGACGGCGCAGCTCGCGCTTGATGACCGAAGACGCCGCGCTTCTGGCCGGAGATGAAGACGCGACGGGGATTTTGGGCATCGTGGCCGCGGTACCCCCTGTCCACATAGGCCCGCTCGATCGGACAGCCGGTGAGCTTCTCGCTGCGCACGATGACGTCCCGCAGGGGGTGCCCATCATACGGATTGTCGGGCATTGCGCTCGCGTGCAGCACGAACAGGCCGCCCCGAGCGCGGCGATTGTTGGTGACGACGGAGGCCTTCACGCCGAACTCGTAAGGCGCGGCGGCCTTGGCTTTGCCCATGCACTCCACCTCCGGAGCATGGAAGGAATAAAGCTTCCAGCCGCGCTGGCGCTGCTGCGCGAACGAATCTGCGCGGCCCGGCCGAGCGGAACGGCGAAGGCCTCCTCCAGTGCCGGCTGGCCCTCGATGTTGCGGCGGACGTCGCGAATGATCCGGCCGAGCCTGCTACGCAGGATGCGCAACTGTCGCTCATGCCGCCTGAACTGTTTGGCGTGAGCGTAGCGGGAAGCCATCATCGCGGCGGCCTTGGCCACGCGAGCGTAAGGATTGCCGGAGCCTGACCCCGTGCCTTCTCGCCAGGCGATTGAGGCCTTTGATGGCCGCATGCAGCAGCTCGGCATCGGTCGGAAAGGTGATGGCCTTCGGCTGCACCGCGACCGTGACGCGCTTGAGGTCCTGGCTGCGTAACGTGCCGGCCCCGTGCGCCACCCGCAGGCTCTCGGCCAGCAGCAGCTCTAGCTTGTCGCCGAGCCGCTTGCGCCAATGGCTCAGGTCCGAGCGCTCGTGCGTGAAAGCGTGCTGGAAGAACTCTAGGTCGTGAACTCAGCGGTCGCACTGCTCAGGCATCGGTAGATCCGCTTCTTCTAATTGTTTCGTCGTTCGCATGTAGTGCCCGTCTTTCTGAACGGCCGACCTGATCTCCTGGCTGGGCTTCGTGCAGTTGCCCACTAAAAACGCAATCCCGCTCCATCGAACGATATAATTAGTCTTATGGTTGCGCTCCCATCACGGGCTTTTTGCGTGCGCAGTATTTTGAGCCAAGTGAACTTCGGCGCGTACAACTATCGATCCTAAAATAATCAGGCACAGGCGCGCTGAAAGCGTCACCTAGCAAATCCCCGACGCGCGCAGCCTTTACGTGAGGCGGCACTCTCGAGAGCAAGCAGGTATGAATTTGCTTCACGGGTAATCCCCTCTACCGGGCCTCATTATTTAACTCACCACCTGCAGCGCAGTGCGTAGCTCGTAAAAACCCTGATGCAATCAAGACCCGGCCTTGGGGACAACATTGCTGAAAATGATGCAGTGGGGGGGTGCGGCTCGCGGCAGCTCTTGACCATCCTCTGCTATCGCGGCAACGAGAACAACCAAAGCAGATCGAGATGATGAGAGCGGGGTGTGGCTGTGACGGATCAATCCCAAGCATCGGAGTTGCCGCCGGTCCTGCAGAGACCGTCGAAAGGCTTTCGGTGGATCTTTGCTCTTCTAGCCGGATTGCTGGTTCTTTGTGCCGGAGGAGCCTATTTTTTGATGAATATCGAAACGTTTGCCGAGGCGCCGTCGGCGCATGAAGTCGTGCCTCCCACGCTTGGCTTGTCACCTGAGGATAGGGACGTCCTTTTAGGGATCCAAACGGGGCAGCAGAAGACAGCCGATGAAATTGCCGAGCTCAATCGAAACGTCGATGCGCAGCAAGTCGAGCTAAAGCGGATCTCGGATCAGATCGCAGCCCTGACCCAAAGAATCGAGGGCCTGCAGAATCCGGCGCCTGTTGCTTCTCCTGCTCCTGCTGCTTCTTCGCCACCCGTGCGCACCACATCCAAGCCGGTTAAGAGAGACGTCCGGCCCTTGAAGCCGCAAGGTCCGGTTTCTGTCGGAGGCGGGCCGCTGACTGAATAGCGCTGATATTGCCACAAAATACTTGCCATTATGACGCTGCACCTTCCAACCACGTTGGAAACCAACGGTGCACCACCTTGATCGGCAGGCCGAACCTCTCATTGCTCCGCGTGGTTTCGGAAATGCTCTGTCAGTCGCAAGAAGTTCATAAACAGGACGTGCCCCTGTGAGGTAAGTATCGACTCGGGATGGAACTGGACCCCTAAGGTTGGATAATAGCCGTGCGTGAGGGCCATGATCTCGCCTTCCTCCGAACGCGCTGTCACTATGAGGTTCTGCGCACATGACTGATCAAGCTGGACGATAAGAGAATGGTAGCGTCCGACGTCAAGCGGGTTTGGCAGCCCCTTGAATAACCCTCGGCCGTCATGCGCAACGGATGAGCGCCGACCGTGCATGGGCCGTTGCGCGCGTGCCACCCGTCCTCCGAAAACGCTCGCGATACACTGATGGCCAAGGCAGATGCCGAGAATTGTTGCCCGTCCTGAAAGCTCGCGGACGACTGCTGTCGATATTCCTGCCTCAGTTGGGCTACAGGGGCCGGGCGATATCACCACCGCGCGCGGGTTGAGACCAAGGAGCTCGTTGACGCTGATAGCGTCGTTGCGGATCACTTCCGTTGCTTCACCGAGCTTGTGGAAATAGCGGGCAATGTTGAACACGAAGGAATCGTAATTATCGATGATGACAATCAAAATGCACCAGCTGGCTCAGAACCAAATGCATCAAAGATTCGCTCTGCCTTGGCGAGCGTTTCCTCGTATTCGGCCTCGGGCTCCGACAGGGCCGTTATACCGCCGCCCGCATGAAACACAGCCAGGTCGCCATCGATCGTGGCAGTGCGGATCGCAACGTTTGTGTCCATGTGCCCATTGAAGCCGATGAAGCCGACCGCCCCGCAATAGACCTCTCGCGCTATGCGCTCGATTTCTGTAATAATTTCCATCGACCGCAGCTTTGGCGCTCCCGTAATGGAGCCGCCGGGAAAGCAAGCACGGAGCAGGCTAACGGCATCTTCCTCTCCGGCAAGTTCCCCCGTAACGATCGACACGAGATGGTGCACCGAGGCATAGGACTCGAGATTACACAGGGCCGGAACCTCGACCGAATGCGCAGTGCAAACGCGTGACAGATCGTTTCGCAAAAGGTCGACAATCATCGTGTTCTCGGCATGATCCTTTTCGGAAGCGAGGAGAACAGCCGCACGGCGGTGGTCTTCCTTGGAATCAGGCGAACGCGCGATCGTGCCCTTGATGGGGCGTGTCTCGACTTGTCGCCCCTCAAGCTTCAGGAATCGTTCCGGCGAACTTGATGCGACGGTCAGCTTTCCCCATCGCAGCAGGGCCGCAAAAGGCGCCGGATTCAATGATCGTAGCTGGCAATAGAAGGCGAGCGGATCAAACGATGTCGACAGGCGGGTGCTGAAACGCTGCGCAATATTCGTCTGGAACGCGTCACCCGCCAGGATCAAGTCGATTACGCGTTGCACCGCCGCGATGTAGCCCTCGCGGCTGAAGTTCGAGCGCCATGCGCCCGCTTTGCTGGGAGAACCATTCTGTGGCGCCTTTGGACCGGCAAGCAATGCTGCGAACTCGTCGGCTCGACGACGCGCTCGTTCGCTCCGTCGCACGCGATCCTGCTCCGGCCATCCGGTTGAGACGATCCAGCATTTGCTATCCCGGTGGTCGAAGCTGATGACCACGTCATAGAAATGCAGGATGGATTGGGGCAAACCCAGACCGGCAATTGCCGGCGCAGACAATCGCTCCAATGTCCTGTTCATGTCGTAGGCAACGTAGCCTGCCGCTCCTCCCTGGAACGGCGGGAGATCGGGACGATGCTCTTGCGGGTACTTCGCGAGTAGCGTGCGAAGGACCTTCCATGGATCGGCCTCGAGAGTCAGTCCGTTCCAACTGGCTTGGCCGTTCGCGACCCTATAGGTGCTGAACGGATCGCACGTTAGATATGAGTAGCGCCCAAGCAGCTCGTGCCTTGCTGCGCTATCGAGAAACGTGAGATGGGATCGATGCCCAAGACGTCGCATCGCTGTGACAGGTTCAACCCACTGCAACTCGCGAACGTACATCTGGTTATCGGTCACCGGCGGCTGACGTCGTGAAAGTGCCGTTCCATCTGTTGCCCCACCCGATGAGAACGACGCTTGTCTGCGATGGACCGAAACTTGGGGCCCATTGCCAAGTTAACCCGGCCGTGGACTTTTTGCTGCGACAGCACCTGGATCATCCTGCCGTGGAGGCGAAAGGGGTATCTGTTGATACATTGTAGTCGGCCGCGAACCGCAGCTCGCGGAGCGGTCGGACCCGTTTAATCGACTCCTGGTAGAGATCGTGCGCTTTGTACGCTGCGAGCTCCGCCTCGCTGTCGAATTCACCATAGACCACGATGTCGATATCGTTGCCGAGCTGATCGGTCTTGCGGTTGCGGGCAACCTCAAGCCGGCGCGCATGTGGTATCGTGGTGAGAAGCGAAAGACCTTCGATGATCTGGTCGATATGCGCCTCGTCCTTGGCGCTGAAGAAGACGATGTGACGAATCATGGCTGTCCGTGGAGATGTCGCTAGCGGGTGCCATAACTATCTGGGAATAGAGTCCGTTGCAATGAGGCTAGTCGCTTGGCGCATGATCGTCGCTTGCGATCGTCAGCGATCCGCAATGAAGCTTGCCAGATTTGCTCAAGACGCCGGAAGGGCAAGGCGCTCAATGGTTTGAATGTGCCGCGTAAGCAGGTTACAGGCTTGATCGATGTTGCGCGTTCGCAAGGCTTGCAGAATCAGGCGGTGATCTTGATTGGAGCGCGGTCGCCAGCCCACCGTTCGCGCCATCGCGAACACCAAACGAGAATTGGCAAGCTGCAGTCCATCGAGGCTCGCGAGCAGACGCGGCATTGCACACGGCGCGACCAAGGCTTGGTGAAAAGCGCGGTTGGCCGTCTCAAACTCCTCGATCGTCTTTGCATTGTCTCCTTCGATCAAGGCGAGCTCGATCCGAGCCAAATGAGCTGTCGTGAGCCTTGGCGCCGAATGGCGCAATGCCACCACTTCGAGCGCGGCGCGCATTTCGGCGATCTCCTTCACTGAACGGGTATCGAGCGGGGCAACCCGAACACCGCGACGCGGCACAGCGACAACAAGATGTTGTGCCTGCAGCTGCCGAAAGGCCTCGCGCACGGGGACGTGGCTCGAATTGAATTCTCGAGCAACGTGATCCTGACGGAGTGGCGCGCCTGGCCCTAAGGCGCCGCTGATAATGCGCTCAGCGATTGAGTCCGCGATGCGCGCCACCGTCGTAACGTTGTCAGCAGTGATCATAGATTATCTACCGCAATAACCGATGCATTTGCGAGACAGCTCGATTAGCATCTCTTCGACGGCAATGACTATAGATAATTCACGCGATTATCTATAATTGGGGGTTGGGTGATGGATGCTGCTGCGAAAGTCCAACGGAAGGAAGCAAGCAACGGGGCGCAAGCTCGTAACGATTGGAACGTCGAAGAGGCTAAGGCGCTCTACGACCTTCCTTTTGCCGACCTGATGCTTCAGGCGCAGCGCGCTCATCGCAAGAACTTCGATCCAAACCACGTCGAAACTGCGAGCCTGCTCAGCATCAAGACCGGCGGCTGTCCGGAAGACTGCGGCTACTGCTCGCAAAGCGCGCATTACGAGACCGGCCTGAAAGCGACCCGTCTGATGCGTTGCGCCGATGTGATTGCGACCGCCCAGCGCGCGAAGGATGCCGGCGCCACGCGCTTCTGCATGGCCGCGGCCTGGCGTACGCCAAAAGATCGCGATCTTGATTCCGTCTGCGACATGGTCAACGCGGTCAAAGGACTCGGCATGGAAACGTGCGTGACGCTCGGCATGCTGACGCCGAAGCAGGCCGCGCGCCTCGCCGAGGCCGGCCTTGACTTCTACAATCACAACGTCGACACATCGCCCGAGTTTTACAGCAAGATCATCACCACCCGCAGCCTGCAGGACCGCATCGATACGCTGGCGCATGTGCGCGACGCCGGCATCAAGATCTGCTGCGGCGGGATTATCGGCATGGGCGAGCGCGTCGAGGACCGCCTAGGTATGCTCGTGGTGCTCGCCAATCTACCCAACCATCCCGAAAGCTTGCCGATCAACCTGTGGAACAAGATCGAGGGCGTGCCGGTGGAAGACACCGCGGAGCCTCCCGATCCGATCGCGCTGGTCCGGCTGCTGGCGACCGCGCGGATCATGATGCCGAAGAGTGTGGTTCGCTTGTCCGCCGGGCGGCAATACATGACCGATGAATTGCAGGCGCTTTGCTTCTTGGCCGGCGCAAATTCAATCTTCATCGGCGACGTGCTCTTGACCACCAAAAACCCGAAAGTTGATCGCGATGCGGATCTGCTGGCCCGGCTCGGCATCTCGTCCGGGCTCGCCTGACGAAAGCAGTGCGCGCAATATGTTGCCCCTACATCCAGCCTAGGTGAGAAATGCAGATAACTTTGATGAAGGGCAAAATCCATCGCGCCTCGGTGACCGAAGCTGATCTGCACTATGAAGGCTCGATCTCAATAGATCGTACGCTCCTGGAGGCAGCAGGAATGGTGATCAACGAGCGCGTCGAAATCTACAATGTGGAAACAGGAATGCGCTTTGCCACCTACGTGATCGAGGCGCCGCCGAGGTCTGGCACGATAAGCCTGAACGGTGCGGCCGCACGACTTGCGATGCCCGGAGACAAAATAATCATCGTTGCATATGCCTCATTCGACGAGGCCGAAGCAAAGATATTCAAGCCACGCATTGTGCGTGTGGACGGAGACAATCGCATCCTGGCAAGTTGATCCTAACGGGTCATCCTTCCTTCTTAAACGGCCAACGCAGTGTTTCGTGATTTGATGCGATCGATGGGAGTGGTGAATGCGGTCAATCCAAACAGCTAGACTTAGTCCCTATGTCACAGCGTTGAATGCCTTGAACGAAGATAAGCGGCTGCGCTGCCTCAAGCCGCGCGTGGGGATCGATTTTGCATCGAACGACTATCTGGCGCTCGGGAGCGCCCCGCGCATCAAAAAGGCGATGGTCGCCGCGCTCGAGGCGGGCACTCCGGTCGGAGCCGGGGGATCGCGACTTCTGCGCGGCAATTGCGAGGAGCACGAACGGCTCGAAACGGAAGCGGCTCAGTTCTTTGGCGCGGAGGCAGCGCTTTTCTTTGGAAGCGGCTATATCGCAAATTTTGCCCTCCTGACAACGCTGCCGCAGCGCGGCGATCTGCTGGTTCTCGATTCGCTCGTGCACGCTAGTATTCACGAGGGGGCGCGGGCCGGCCGCGCAGAGTGTCGAATTCACGCGCACAATGATCCCCAGTCGGTCGAAGACGCAATTCGCGACTGGCGAACCAAAGGTGGGGCGGGCCGCGTCTGGATTGTGGCGGAAAGTCTCTACAGTATGGATGGCGACTTCGCTCCACTCGAAGAGCTGGTGGCAATCGCCGATCGCCAAGACGCGTTTCTGATCGTGGATGAGGCTCATGCCACAGGCGCTTACGGGTATCAGGGACGAGGGCTCACGGCCCCTTATGACAGGCGCGAAAATCTCATCGTCGTTCATACCTGCGGCAAAGCTCTCGGTGCGGCGGGTGCACTTGTTACGGCCTCCGGCATCTTGCGCGATTTCATGGTCAACCGCTGCCGTCCGTTTATTTTTGCCACCGCCCCATCACCATTGATGGCCGTCGCCGTTCGAGAGGCACTCCTCATCCTGCAGCAAGAGCCGGAGAGGCAGCGACAGCTGGCCAAACTCGTTGCTTTTGCGCATCGGCAGATCACCTCGCTCGGTTTGCGCACACCATCGACCTCTCAGATCGTGCCGTACATCGTAGGTGACAATGCTCACGCAATGCGACTTGCCTCTGCTCTGCAGGCGCGCGGCTTCGATATCCGCGGAATTCGGCCGCCAACCGTCCCTGCAGGCACCGCCCGCTTGCGAATTTCATTGACACTCAATGTCGGGGAAGCGGACGTGCGCTCAATGCTCGATGCGCTGGTTGAGGTGACGAGGGGCTCGTTTTGATGAGTACGCGGATCGTTGTGACTGGTACGGACACTGGGGTCGGCAAAACGGTATTTTCCGCAGGGCTCGCTGGCCTTCTCGGCGCGAGTTACTGGAAGCCGGTCCAGGCGGGACTCGAACAAGAGACCGACTCCGAGTGCGTCCGCCGCCTCGGCGGCCTCTCGTCCGATCGAATTGTCCCGGAGCTCTATCGACTTCGGACGCCTGCGTCGCCCCATTACTCTGCGGAGATCGACGGCATTCGCGTAGATACAGAGACGCTTCGACTGCCGGACAGCGGCGAGCGGCAACTCGTGATCGAGGGCGCCGGCGGACTCATGGTGCCGCTGACAGCGCGAACTCTTTACATCGACATTTTCGAGCGCTGGCAGCTTCCCGTCGTGCTTTGCGCAAGGACGGGACTGGGCACAATCAATCACTCCCTGCTCTCCATAGAGGCTCTGCGGAAGCGTCAGATTCGAATCCTTGGAATTGCGTTCATTGGCGAAAGAAACGCCGAAACTGAAAGCGCAATTTGCGAGATCGGGAGAGTGCGTTGGTTGGGACGGCTCCCGTGGCTTGTTCCCCTCACGGACGAAAGGCTGCAGGCAGCTTTCAAAGACTGCTTTGTTAGCAGTGATTTCCTGAACCTATGAAGATAGCCAAGAGGTCGCCGATTTGGCACCCGTTCACACAGCATGCTCTACAGCGGGACATGACGAAGGTGCTGCGGGGAGAGGGGGCTTGTCTCTACACCGAAGATGGCCGACGCCTTATCGATGCAATCTCCTCCTGGTGGGTCGTGACCCACGGCCATTGCCATCCATGCATCGTGAACGCGATCCGAGAACAGGCAGGCAAGCTCAACCAGGTCATCTTCGCCGGGTACACTCACGAGCCGGCTGAGCAAGTTGCGACGGAACTACTGAAGGTCACCTCCCCGGCGCTCGAGCATGTGTTCTTCTCCGATAGCGGGTCGACCAGCGTGGAAGTTGCGCTGAAAATGGCGCTCGGCTACTGGCACAACACCGGAAGACAGCGAACCCAAATTGTGGTGATGCAGCACTCGTACCATGGCGACACGATCGGGGCGATGTCGGTAGGTAGCCGTGGCGTCTTCAATGCGGCCTACGGGGCGCTGATGTTCGAGGTGGCCTCGATTCCGTTCCCGGCAAGAGATCGTGAGCAGATAACGCTCGATGCGCTTGAAAACGCGTGCCGAAACGAACATCCGGCAGCCTTTATCGTAGAACCCCTGATATTGGGCGCCGGTGGAATGCTGATGTATTCTCCCTCGGTGCTAAGAGAGATGAAGCGGATCTGCGAAGCCTTCGACGTCCTGTTCATTGCGGACGAGGTCATGACCGGCTGGGGCCGGACGGGTACCTTGTTTGCGTGTGAGCAGGCCGATGTCACGCCCGATATTGCCTGCTATTCGAAAGGCCTCACGGCTGGGGCGCTGCCGCTCGCCGTCACACTCTGTCGTGCCGATATTTTCGATGCGCATTATTCTAAAGATCGCACGCGTACGTTTTTTCATTCGAGCTCATATACGGCCAATCCAGTGGCCTGTGCCGCGGCCAAGGCTAATCTGGAGCTATGGCAGGATCAGGAATATCGCGGGCGGCTGGCATCCTTGGCCAGTATGCAAGAACAGGCACTCGCCCCATTGCGTGCCGATTCGCGGTTCGCAAACGTCCGACGCACAGGAACAGTCACGGCGCTTGAACTCAACACGAGCGATGCCGGCTATCTCGCGGACATCGGGCTGAAGCTGTTGGCTTTCTTCCAAGCGCGGAATCTGCTGTTACGCCCACTCGGTAACACGATCTATGTGATGCCGCCTTACTGCGTTACGGCCGCCGACCTGGATGAAATCTATGCTGCCATACGTGACGCTGCTGACTTGCTGATGTGAGCTGCATCAGACTGTGCAATCGTCTGCAGTGACAGCATCTTGCAAGGCAAAATGTCCGTATTGCTGCCGCTTGAGTGCGACGAGGATGCAGCACCCACGGCTCGCAGGCTGATCGTGCTCCAAGCACTTGCTTTAAGCGCTCCCGATGCAACTGCCGCAGCAATCCTGCGGGCTAGCCAAGAAAGGCGCAGCATTTGGCCGAAATGTCGAGCCAATTGCGTTAATCACGATTAGAGAAATCCATTATCTTGAGCAAACTCTCGGCGAGGCCTTCTGCGGAAAGTACTGCTTCGCGAGGCAGCCGCACATCAGAGTCAAGGCTCTTGATGGCTGCAAGAACCAGGAAGACGGACCGCCGTGCGACCGCACCTTCGGTGCGGGCGTGGTGCTGTGCTCAGAGGGCAGCGAGGCTTCCCAAGTAAATGTCTGACAGGAGGCGAGAATGCAGATTGGCTTCCGTAATTCCCTCGACCATTCAGCCACATGCTGCGCCATATGCGGCGGAAAGTTTGGGCTGATCCGCCATTACTGCTGGCGAACGGCCCTTTGCTCCACGAAATGCGTCAACCGCTTCAAGGTGCGGCGGGAGGCCGATCAGAAATGGCTTCGATGGTTGCGAGCGGCTTAGCACTAGACCGAGCTGTGCCGGTACCGCCCTGGTCAGACTTGTTGCGGCTTCGAGTGGCCCTCTAGAGCGCGTGGAAATCAAGTGACAGAAACATCGGCAAAAATAATCGACTTCAGGACCTACAGGGCCGGCAGGCTGGCTCGGTCTGAGCGCCTTCACGACGACATCTACTCGACCGCGATTCTCGCTGCCCTTACAGCGGCCTGTCACGTTTGGACGTTCCTGGCCTGCCATCCGTTTGCTTTGCTCGCTGCGCCAGCGCCGAAGCAGAAGTCTCACGAGTACCCCTAGGGGGCAGACACGGAGATGTGTCCTAAAGACGAAGTCCCCACTGCGTGCATCTGCAGCTCGGTCCGGTCGAGCCGTCACCGTTTGGAGAGACTGCAATCAGCCCAGAAACGCGTGCAGATGGTGGGACGTCGCGAGCGCCGCTCCTCGGTTGAGGCCGCGGCCGGCATAGCCGCTGAAACTCCAGGGGAAGACGAGCCATCGGGTGGTGAAATCGCGATGAGGAAGGTCTTGCCTCATGGTTGCGCGACCGTTGGACTGTTTTTTGCGTTGTTCTCCAATTCTAGAGAACTGGGATCTCCATCCTCCATGCCATTGACAGGTTTCTCCCGCCTTCTCTAGGAAGCGCCGACGGTGTGTGGGGAGCGGATCCAATATGAGCCACAGTTCAGAGCAGCCTCTAGAACGTGTCACGATTCCGGCACTGCAGCAGTGGAAGGATAAAGGGCGGCGTGTCGTGATGACCACCGCCTACGATGCGGTTGCGGCGCGCATCGCAGATCCCATTGTCGATATCATCTTGGTCGGCGATAGCGTTGGAAACGTCTGCCTGGGATTCGACAACACGCTGCCCGTCAGCGTGGCCATGATGAATCATCACCTGGAGGCTGTTGCGCGCACGAGGCCTCATGCCCTGCTTGTGGCCGACATGCCCTTTCTGAGCTTTCATGTCGGTTCTGAGGATACGATTCGCAATGCAGGAGGTTTTCTGCAGCGTGGCGCCGATGCTGTGAAACTCGAGGGTGGCGCCAAACGCATCGAGATGGTACGTGCCTTGGTCGATTGCGAAATTCCTGTGATGGGACATCTCGGTCTGACCCCGCAGAGCGTCAACGTCATGGGTGGATTCAAGGTGCAGGGAAGGACAACGGATACCGCCTTGCGGCTGCTCGATGACGCGCACCGTCTGCAGGAAGCCGGCTGCTTCGCGCTGGTCCTGGAGGGCATTCCTGCCGAGCTCGCGGCGCGAGCGACTGAATTTCTAACGATACCCACCATCGGGATCGGAGCAGGACCCGATTGCTCGGGCCAAGTGCTCGTGTTTCATGATGTCTTGGGGCTAACCGAAGGCCATCGTCCCAAATTCGTTCGTGCCTATACAAACGGATTCCAGCTGTTCCAGGAGGCGCTGTCGCGCTGGGCTGCCGATATCCGCAAAGGTGCATTCCCGGGCTCAGAGGAGTGCTATCGGCTTCCTGATCAGCTTCGGCATGCCATCGCCGACTGGGTGCCCTCCAATTCAACCTGAATCAAGGTAAGAAATGCAAGTAATTACGAAGGTCGCTGAGCTGCGTCGCGCCCTTGCAGACGTTCGCAATGCCGATAAGCGCATCGGATTCGTTCCGACGATGGGATACCTGCACGACGGCCACCTGGCCCTGATCTCGGCTAGCCGGGGACGCTGCGACGTCACTGTCGTTAGCATCTTCGTCAACCCCACTCAGTTCGGCCCAAATGAGGATCTCAGCAGGTACCCTCGCGACTTCGCGCGCGATGAAGCGTTGTGCCGCAGGGCCGGGGTCTCCATCATCTTCGCGCCAAGTGCAGAGGAGATCTATCCGGCTCAATTTGAGAGCTTTGTCGAGCCGGGCGAACTCGCAAAACCGCTCTGCGGAGCTTTCAGGCCTGGACATTTTCGTGGTGTAGCGACTGTCGTCTGCAAGCTATTCAACATGGTGCACCCGGACGTCGCGTACTTTGGACAGAAGGATTTTCAGCAATGCGCCGTGATACGCCGCATGACGGTTGATCTGAATCTTCCGATCGAGATCGTCACTGTGCCAACCGTGCGGGAGCCAGATGGGCTGGCAATGAGCAGTCGCAACCGTTATCTGGGCCCGGAAGAACGTGGTCGAAGCCTTGCGATCAGCCGTGGCTTGTTCGCCGCAGCGCAAGAGTTTGCCTCAGGGGAGCGCGACGCGGCAACGCTGATTGCGCTTGCAAGAAAGCATTTGGAAAGGGTCGATCGACTGCAGTACCTTGAGCTTGTCGACACTGGGACCCTAAGGATTGCCGAGAGCCCTCTGCGCTATCCGGCGGTGCTTTGTGTCGCAGCGTACGTCGGCTCGACTCGGTTGATCGACAATGTAGCCTTGTCCTGGTCGCCATCGTAGCCAGATCCGCAAGTGATTGCGCTCAGAACCAGTCGAACCGGATGGATTGGCCCTGAAATCCTCAACATCCTGGAAGAACTCTCGAAGGCGATCCGGAACTGCCCTTTGCGTTCTGAACAACTGCCCCACGCTCGAGCTCATGATGTCGGTCGGAGATTGGCTCTGCCGCTGACGGGGTGGAGCGAGGCGGGGCTGCTCCCACGCTGCCAAGAGCAGCCAAGTGCGAGTTCACTTTCCGCATTATGACTTCGGCGGCTCGCTCAAGCGCTCCGGGACATTCCGACCGCTTGGCGCGCTTTTTACGACGTAGCGCAAAACAATTTCAGAAAGTCGTACAACCAGCTGTTTGAGGCGCGCAATCTCCTCCTTGCAGCGCTCCAGCTCGTGCTGTTCGTCTGTCATCACAGATGTTGTGCGACGATGGCTGCTGCCGAGATGATTCATGTAGCTCCCTTTCCGATTCGACAAACACAGCAGATAATCTGAACAGCCCAGTCGCTTCTCTCCCTGAACGAGGCGCCTCGGCGTCAGATCGGAGCGTTTCACACGCAGCCCGCGGTGCGCTGGTTGCTAGCTCCCTCCCTGCAAAGGGCTCGCGCCCATCTCCCAGATGCGACGGCACTTTTGGCGACGCTATCTCGCTCGTCGCTCATGCTCAGTTGCAGTAATGGCCCCAACAATGTTGCCGCGGAATATGCCGCCCTCCGGCTGCATGTGATTGCTCTGGGCGGAGACCGTAACAAAATGGCAATATCGATTAATGCAACGAGCCGCGCTCTCGCGCTCAAATCCTGCATTACGACAGCGCCCCCGATGAATTTTAACGCGACGTTCGTGTGTCCGTGCTGGGGTCCTTCAGCTACACCAGGCTTATATGTCCAAAACGCAAGTCGCTACCGAGATCATCCGCCTGCAAGCGGGCATTGCCAAAGGAGGTTCGCTCAAAATCCTGTGCTGCCAATACGATGCGATTATGGATCAATAACCACACGCCCATGACCATGAAATTACGTCACGATCGCGCAGACAACTTCCTAAGCTGCATAAAGCCGAAGTTCCCTCAAGAGCGGCCAGGGGGCGAGTCAAGGGGCACTGAGCGCGGGCGCCGGATCCTGGGCCGATTTCGTCGCCAGACGTGGACGGGCGCTGGCTTTTGACGCAAAGATATGCTTCACGGCAAGAATTGATCCGATGTCCCTTTACAGTGCAGGATGCGAACCGATCGGGTTTGGAGCCGATAGGTGCCGTCTTGTGAAACGACATCGGAGCAGGGCAGTGGCAAGCTATCTCTACCAACTCCATCTGGGCAGGTATGCCGAAGCATTGGTTGGACGCGGCGGGCGCGATAAACGGCAAATCCTCTGCCGCAATTGAACCTCATGAGGCTGCAACGAACTAGCACCGTCCGAGCATTGGCCTGCCGCATCCGCCCAATCAGTCCGGCGAGCAATAGATGGCCGAGCATGCCGTGCATAATCGCAGAGCATGATCGCAGGACGTCACATTGGCCTCCGAGCTCTAGCAAGCTTGTCTGTTAAGCCGAGACGGCCGACGAGAAGACAAAAGCAGGCCGATCAAGCGAGCTGCCGCAATGGATCAGCGATCGCAGAGGTGCTGGACATTGGACCGCGCTGGAAATCTGCTGACCGGCAGTCGCGGAGGCTCATACGATCTGATGTACTTGAGTTGCGGTCCAGCAAGTGCCCATTATCTTCCTCGATGGTATGAGGGAGATCTCCCAATGCTGGACGGTGCCACGACCGCGCTTCTGCGCACGATCCTGGATGAGGTTTGCGAGAGCGTCTCACCGTATGACGCGGGCGTCCGCGCCTACGTTGCCTCCAAAATCCTGGAGGCCGCCACCAGGGGTGAGACGCGCCCCGATCTGCTTAAACAGATCGGTCAGGAAGCTCTTTCCAGAGCACCAACGATGTGGCGATAGATTTAGGACATGGCTTGTCCTTGAGGTGAATTTCCAAGTCACGGTGCTGAAGATCCTGGCCTGCTAACGCGCGCGCCGTCGCGTCGCCTGCGGCATAGCGATCCGGCCAGCTCGCAGAGGTGTATCGTGGTCGCAAATCGATGGCGGCCTAACGTCACCCAAGACCCGGCGTTATCCGATGTGAACCGGTTGGCGCGTTGCTCGCTGCGAGGCCGAGCGTTGAAACGAGAGAGAAGCTCGCACAACAGGCAGCGCATCCAAGCCTTGGCGCACGCACCCTTGCGCGCCACGATGCCGGTGAGGCGTCGCGCTAATAACCTTCGTCCGGAGACGGGGCGAACTCAGTGTTCGGCGCCGGAGCGCCATCAACTCAAGCGAGCCGGTGCGCCGTTGCTGTTTACTCCTGTGCGAGCGCCGCAAGTGCCCTTTCGATCACTGTGATGTCTTGCCTGACCTGAGCGATCGCTGGCTTCGGATCAATTCCGGTAACGCAGTTCAACTGCTGCAGTAGCTCCCGCCGATGCGCCAGAAGGTCCTCCAGCGCGCTGCGGTCGTTTAGTTTCACATAGCCGTCGACAATCAATCCAATCGAAAGAGACATCGAAACTCTCAAACAAAGCTGTTCGAAGATCCGTATAGCACATCGGCAAATGATGTTCAGCTCGTCGGGAAAGAATACTGACGGGCGAGCTTGTTCGGGACAAGCGGGGCGTGACCGACTATTCCTTGCGCCTTACGAGCGTCCAGCTCTGTTTGAGCGACTAGCCGAGCAGAAAGACGGCGTATGGCGAGCCAAAAACGCTGCGGATCGTCGCGATGGAAATGCTAGGCAAGGCGAACGAATAATATCACGAGCTGCCATGGTGCTTATCCGCCTACCGAGCTGCTTCCGAGGTGCGATGACAGGCGGCGCGTTCATCGACGACATGCTCGCCTGAATATCTCTTCGTAGAGATTGCGACAACCTCAGGAGCGTGTCCAGGATGCTCGATGAATATTTGGCCCGCATTCGTGCTCACCGTAACAACATCCACCGCTATCGTCGCCTGCTGAAGTCGAACATGTCGGATGTCGAACGTCAGTTCATCGAAAGACGCCTCACCGAAGAGCAGACCGCGCTCGAGTCTCTTTCGGCCGAGACCTTTCCGCTCGCGTTTAGCCTTCGGAAGGGGGCGGACATGTCGGCAAGCTAGGCGCGGAGCCGCGAACGACGCGCGCATTCGGGGCCACGCGATTTCTCGCCGACGGCATCATCATTAGCTCGCGGCCCGGCAAATAATCGATGATATCCGCCCGCTGTTGGCCTAGCCCGGAGGACCTGATCTGCTGACCTGCACGTGAGTTCATTCGGCTCGGGTATCAGGTTCTCAATCTGTATCGGCATTTGCCCATAGCGAGATTAAAAAGCCGGACTGTTCGACCGGTTCTCGCTCGCGGACCTGTTTGTATTCGGCCATATCTCGGCAGTTTGTTAGATTGGCTACACGCCCAGCCAATCGTTCTCACTCGCTAGCCAGCTGAGACAGCCACGACTTCATCTTTCATCGGTCTGCGACCGCGGCATGAGATTTGCTCTACTGGCTGAGACGCTGCGGAACCGTATTCGCGGCGAGAGGCACAGCAAGGAAGGGAAACGACTTGCCAAATCTGCCACTGGAGACAGTTTATGTCGCCGGCAA
The DNA here is from genome assembly GCF_059512345.1 of Bradyrhizobium sp. Unk1. Classification (NCBI taxonomy): domain Bacteria; kingdom Pseudomonadati; phylum Pseudomonadota; class Alphaproteobacteria; order Hyphomicrobiales; family Nitrobacteraceae; genus Bradyrhizobium; species Bradyrhizobium sp. Unk1. The sequence continues at coordinate 6,519 of NZ_JCAMOP010000046.1, read as the reverse complement.
TATCTCCATCAGCATTCTGGGGAATACAACGGTAAGCGGCGGCACCACGCGAAAGGTGGAACATCAATTTGGTACGCGCCGATCGGGCTCGGCTGCGAAATACCCTCGCGCCGATATTTTCACTAGTCGCCGTCGGGCAAATGGCAGGCCTTTTGCGTGTAGCCGATCCCATAGGACTACTGCACGGGCTCTCCGCGACCGACTGTTGGTTGTTTCGACGGACCCCGCCGTCGGCTGCGCGGCAGGGAAGTCGCAGTTCCGAGGCAGAACAACGGCCTCCAGCTTTTGGATCAATCACTTCAACCTGCACCGGGCAATCGAACACTATGATTGTGCGTAGCCTGCACGACCTCGAAGCAACCGATCACTTCGTCGATTGGGGCAATGGTACTAGCCACCGCCTTCTGACGGATAAGGACGGCATGGGTTTTAGCATCTGCCACACCGTGGTGCGCGCTAACACCGTTTCGCTTCTGCAATACCGGAATCATCTCGAAGCCTGCTACTGTATCGGCGGAGAGGGCGAGGTCGAGGACATGGACGGCAATGTCTTTCCCATTCGCAGGGGTGACATGTATGTGCTTGACAAGCATGACAAGCATTTCCTGCGCGGGGGACGGGACAAGGACATGATCCTCGTTAGCATCTTCAACCCGCCCCTGACCGGAACCGAGCGCCACAAGCTCGACGACCCGGCAGGCTCCACATATTGAGCGATTCGAATAAACGCCAATCCAGCATGAACTGCCGCTAATTCCGAGAGACATTTACTCGAGCGATCCAGCACTGCCTGGTACCGCACGCGCGGACCTCAGAAAAAGTCTTTGTCACGGTTTTACCAAAGGCGCACGCGATGCGCTTCGGCTGATTACAAATTGCTTTGGCATTCCAGATCCATTTTCCCCTGTCCGGAAGACCAGGCGAGCGGAGGCTTGTGCCGATTGATAGCGCGCTCAGTTGTACGATGTCTGGCGACGCTGTTGGACAGCTGACATAGCTCTGCTGTGGCTATCGCATTGATTGCACTCGATTTCACCTTTGGCACGATACATGCGTAATCCTCTAAAGAGCGCCATAGAGGAGAAGTCGTTCGATGGGAACGCTTACCAGAAACTCTGACGCGGTTGAGTGGCAGCTGCGATACTGCCGGCACCATATTTGGTGATGCGGCGGGTTGGAAGATTGCGTGATCTGCTTCGGCGGGTTTCGCCACATCAATGCAGACCAGCCTAAGCCCCAAAACAGATTCGAACCAGTGTGAGCGATTTGCGTGAATCAAGGAAGTCGCCTTCCGATCTTGAGCGATGAACAGGTGCAGAGCATATCTGCCGCACATGAACTGCTGGCGCGCCGGGAGGAGTTTTGGCGACGGCGGCTCGAGCAGTTTAGAATATTGCATCCTCCTTTCGTGTCATCGTCCGTGGCTGCGGCGCCTTCCCGATGGCAGTCGAGTTCGTGGTTCAGCCCAAGCGCTTTGGCTAAACTTTCCCCACAAGATCGGTCGGAATATCTGGTAACGGCTTGGCTGATCTATCTCGCTCGGATGACGGGGGAAAAAGAGTTTCAACTGGGATGGAAGCCTGCAAGGGATGGATTGCAAACTGGCTCCAAACTCGACGAGGTGTTGATCGCCTGCGTCGTGCCGATGGATGTTTGCATTGAGCTTGGTCTCGATTTTGAGGAAGTGCGCAAAACCGTAGCGGCCGAAATCGCTCAGCTGAGGGCGCACGCTAGCTTTGCCCGAGATCTTATCGCGCGCTGCCCGACATTGCGAAGTGTGCAGGCGCTACGGGCGCGCCGGCCTTGGCCGATCGGCATTGCAATCACCGCAGAGAGCTGCTCCGTCGCCGACGATCTGACGACAAGCCACAAGGCTGGCCAAGCCTTATGCGGCGATTTGCTGACCTTTGAGGTTCGCGCTCTGGACGGGAGCTTCCGCTGGCATTTTGATGCCACTCGATTAGCGCCCAAGCAGATCGACCGCATGACGCAGCATTTGCAAGCTTTGTTACGCGGCGTGATGGACGATACGGGGCAGCCTGTCGGCCGAATCGACATTCTGCCGACTGACGAGCGCGCGTATCTACTAGAGGATTTGAATCGGACGGCGGCGCCTTATTCGTTTGAGCGATGTATCCATGAGCTGTTCGAGGCGCAGGTGCAAAAGGCACCGGAAGCGGTGGCGGTGGTCCATGAGAAGGAGAGACTGAGCTATGGCGAACTCAATGCGCGGGCCAACCGGCTGGCGCATCATCTGATCGAGCTCGGGGTCAAGCCGGACCAGCCGGTGGCGATCTGCCTGGAACGCAGCCTAGCGATGGTGTTTGGTGTCTTGGCGATCCTGAAGGCTGGCGGCGCCTATCTGCCGCTAGATCCGGCTTATCCGTCAGCGCGGCTGCGGCAGATTGTCGACGATGCAAAACCGAAACTGCTGCTTTGCGATGTCGCCGGTCGAACCGCATTGGGCGGCGAAGCCGTGGCCGATGTGACGGTGGTCGATCTGGAGACGGCGACCCCGACTTGGGGCGAGCGGCCGCCTTCGAACCCGGACCCAGTCACGCTTGGCCTCACATCGCGCCATCTCGCCTATGTCATCTATACCTCCGGCTCAACCGGAATTCCCAAGGGCGTTGAAATGTCCCATGGCGCGCTTGTGAATTCGCTTGCGGGGATTGGCACGTCAAAACTGCGCACACTTCAATTCGCGACCCTGAACTTCGATGTGTCCTGCCAGGAATTGTTCATCTGTTGGAAGGACGGCGGAGCGCTTGTGCTCGTGCGGGAAGAGACCCGGAGGCGCTTCTCCGACCTGCTGGAATTTGTAGAGCGGGAGGCGATCGAGCGGCTTTTCCTCCCGTTCGTGGCATTGAATCATTTTGCGGAAGTCTGGAGCACGCAGCGCGCGCAGCTGCCCTCTTTAAGAGAGCTTTATACAGCCGGCGAGCGATTGCAGGCCACTCCACTGCTTAGGGCGTTCTTCGAAGCACACCCGAACGCGAGGTTGATCAATCAATATGGGTCCACGGAAATCAGCGTCATTTCCGAACACCACCTTGCAGCTGATCCGTCATGTTGGCCCCAGATGCCTCACGTCGGTCGTCCAATCGCCAACACGCGGGTGTACCTGCTGGATGGCCATGGCGCGCCCGTGCCGTTCGGCGCGGTGGGCGAGCTTTACATTGGCGGGGCGGGGGTGGCACGGGGCTACCTGAACCGCCCTGAGCTGACAGCGGAGCGGTTCATCGCCAGTCCCTTTGTCGAGGGCGATCGGCTGTACCGGACCGGCGACCTTGCACGTTATCTGCCGGACGGCAATCTTGAGTTCCTGGGCCGCAACGACGATCAGGTGAAGATCCGCGGCTATCGCATCGAGCCGGGCGAGATCGTCGCGCGGCTTTGCGAGCACGCCTGGGTGCGCGAGGCGGTGGTGGTGGCGCGCCAGGATGGTCGCGGCGAGCAGCGCCTCGTTGCGTATGTCGTTGCCACAGAGGCTGAGGAATCTGATCTTGCAGGCGGTTTGCGGGCGCATGTGAGTGCGGGGCTGCCGGACTACATGGTCCCGAGTGCGTTCGTCCGGCTGGCGGCGCTTCCGCTGACGCTGAACGGTAAGCTCGATCGAAACGCGCTGCCGGCCCCAGGCGACGAGGCGTATGCGCGCCGGACCTACGCGCCGCCACAGGGCGAGATGGAGACAGTGCTGGCGCAGATCTGGGCCGAGCTGCTGGGGCTGGGGCGGGTCGGACGGGACGACAACTTCTTCGAACTAGGAGGGCACTCGCTCTTGGCGGTGCAGATGATCGAGCGTCTACGGCGGCGGTCACTGCGCATCGAGGTGCGCACCTTGTTCGTCAAGCCGGTGCTGGCGGATCTGGCAGCAAGCCTGGGCCGCCATCACGAGGTGGCGGTCCCGGCCAACCTGATCACCGAGCGGAGTGCGGCGATCACGCCGCAGATGTTGCCGCTGATCGAGCTGACGCAGGACGAGATCGACCGGATCATCGCCACGGTACCCGGCGGGGTTTGCAACATTCAGGACATTTACGGCCTGTCGCCGCTGCAGGACGGCATCCTGTTCCATCATTTGCTAGCGGCAAAGGGCGATCCATACCTACTGGTGTCGCAGATGGCGTTTGCCGAGCGTGGGCTGCTCGATCGCTATCTTGCCGCGGTCCAGCGGGTGGTGGATCGGAATGACATCCTGCGTACCTCGTTTGTCTGGGAGGGCTTGTCGCGGCCGGCCCAGGTAGTGTGGCGGGAGGCGCGACTGGAGGTGATAGAGGTCCAGCTCGATGGCGCTCATGGCGCTGGAGCCGAGCAGCTCAGGGAGCGGTTTGACCCACGTCGGCACCGCATCGAGCTTGGCCGGGCGCCACTGCTGCGGTTTGTGATTGCGCGCGAGCCCGGCAGCGCGCGCTGGCTGCTGCTGGAGCTGCAGCATCATCTGATCGGGGATCACACGACGCGGGACGTGATGCATGCTGAGGTCCGGGCCGAGCTGGAGGGGCGCCAGCATGAGCTGACCGCGCCGCAGCCATTCCGCAATCTGGTGGCCCAGGCGCATCTACGCGGTGATGCCAAGGCCGATGAAGCGTTCTTCCGGGAGCTGCTGGCCGACATCGACGAGCCGACCACGCCCTTCGACTTGAGCGAGGTGCGTGGCGACGGCGGCGGGGTTCGAGAGGCGCATCGGATGCTGCCGTCAGCGCTCCATGAGCGGCTGCGCGAACAGGCGCGGCGGCTGGGCGTGAGTCCGGCGAGCCTGTGCCATCTGGCGTGGGGACAGGTGGTGGCGCGCAGCAGCGGCCGCGAGCAGGTGGTGTTCGGCACGGTGCTGTTAGGCCGCCTGCAGGGCAGCGCTGGCGCCGACCGCGCCATGGGGCTGTTCATCAACACCCTGCCGCTGCGGCTTGATCTCGATGAGACCGCCGTCGAGGCGAGCGTGCGGATGACGCACGCCCGGCTGGCCGACCTACTGGCACATGAGCATGCCTCGCTAGCGCTGGCACAGCGCTGCAGCGCTGTTGCGGCGTCGGCACCGCTGTTCAGCACGCTGTTGAACTACCGTCACAACACGGCGCCGGCTGTGCCCGGCTCCGGGACGAATGATGTCTTGTCGGGCATGGAATGGCTGGGTGGGGAGGAACGCACCAACTATCCCCTGACCCTGTCCGTGGAGGATTTTGGCGAGGCGCTGGGCCTCACTGTGCAGGTGGCGGAGCCAATCTCGGCGGATCGGATCTGCGGCTACATGCAGCGGGGGCTCGAGCAGCTGGCAAAGGCGCTGGAGAATGCGCCGGATACGCCGGTACGCGAGCTGGACATCTTGCCGGCTGAGGAGCGCACCTATCTGCTGGAGGATCTGAACCGGACGGCGGAGGCCTATCCATCGGACCTGTGCGTCCATGAGCTGTTCGAGGCGCAGGTGCAAAAGGCGCCGGAGGCGGTGGCGCTGGTCTGCGAAAATGAGCGGCTGAGCTATGGCGAGCTCAACGCGCGGGCCAACCGCCTGGCGCATCATCTGATCGAGCTCGGGGTCAAGCCGGACCAGCCGGTTGCGATCTGCCTCGAACGCAGTCCGGCGATGGTGGTTGGTGTCTTGGCGATCCTGAAAGCGGGCGGTGCCTATCTGCCGCTGGACCCAGCCTATCCCAGCCAGCGGCTGCATCAGGTTGTCGACGATGCCGCGCCGCGGCTGCTGCTTTGCGACGTCATCGGTCGCGCAGCACTCGGCCCCGAGTTGCTGACCGATGTGACGGTCATCGATCTGGAGACGGCCACGGCCGCCTGGGCCGAACGGGCGGCTTCAAACCCTGACCGGCGCACCCTTGGCCTCACATCGGGCCATCTCGCTTATGTGATCTACACCTCAGGCTCAACAGGAACCCCAAAGGGGGTCATGGTCCAGCATCAGGGGTTGGTCAATCTGCTGTCGGCTCAGGTCGGCCTCTTTGGCGCTTCTTCCAACAGCCGCGTCGTGCAGTTCGCCTCCATTGCTTTTGATGCAAGCGCTTGGGAGCTTGTTATGGCGTTTGGCTCCGGAGCCGCTTTGCACTTGGCTGCGGAAGAGATACGTCAAGCAAGTAACAAGCTATCGGATTATCTCCAAAGCGAAGCCATCACCCACGCGACATTACCCCCAGCGTTGCTTCAGCCACGCAAGGATCCGGAAGGTTTGGCTGTGCAAGTTCTCATTCTTGCTGGAGAGCTGCCGAAGCCAGAACTCATCCGAAGTCTGGCTCCAGCATCAATTGTCAATGCTTACGGCCCGACCGAGGCAACAGTCTGTGCGACGATCTGGACTTGCCCGACTGATTTCAATGGGTCGTTGGTCCCGATCGGTCGTCCAATCGCCAACACGCGGGTCTACTTGCTGGATGGTCACGGCGAGCTGGTGCCGTTCGGCGCGGCAGGCGAGCTCTACATTGGCGGGGCGGGGGTGGCGCGGGGCTACCTGAACCGCCCTGAGCTGACAGCGGAGCGGTTCATCGCCAGTCCCTTTGTCGAGGGCGATCGGCTGTA
>NZ_JCAMOP010000045.1:0-70108 GCF_059512345.1 Bradyrhizobium sp. Unk1 | reverse complement strand
CAGATGGCAGCATCCGACTACGTGCCAATCTTCCTCAAAAACCGCTTGCATCTGGCGGGGCGTCCACAGATGAGTACTCGCCCAGTGATCAGCTTTCAGCGCACAAATGGCGGAATGGTTCGTTGTCGGCCGCGGCCGGAGGTACGATCTTCCGCCGCAGGCAGCTTCAAGACAAATCCTGCGTCAGGGTCGTGGCGAACTGCTCCAGCGCCCAGTCGACCTGGTCGCTGGTGATCACCAGCGGCGGGGCGATGCGGATCGTATGCCCGTGGGTGTCCTTGGCGAGGATACCCTTGCCCTGGAGCGCCTCGCAGTAGCGGCGCGCGGGGCCGGCCTCGGGATGCAGCTCGACCGCCAGCATCAGGCCGCGCCCGCGTACGTCGCGGATCGTGTTGGCGCGAATGTCCTTCAAGCCTTGCAGAAGGCGCGCGCCCTGCCTGGCCGCGTTCTCGATCATGCCTTCCTCGACCAGCACGCGCATCGCCGCGCGCGCCACCGCGCAGGCAAGCGGGTTGCCGCCGAAGGTCGAGCCATGCTGTCCGGGTCGCAATGTCCCGAGCACGTCGTTGTTCGAGAGCACGGCCGACACCGGATAGAAGCCGCCGGACAAGGCTTTGCCGAGCAGGGTCACGTCCGCCTCGATTCCCTCGTGTTGTTCGGCGAGCAGCTTGCCGGTGCGGCCGAGCCCGGTCTGGATCTCGTCGAGCACCAGCATGACGTTGTTGGCCGTGCAGAGCTCCCGCACCTTGGTGAAATAGCCGGCTGGTGGAATGATGACGCCGGCCTCGCCCTGGATCGGCTCGACCAGAAAGGCGACGGTGTTTTGCGTGATCGCTGCTTCGAGCGCCGCGGCGTCGCCGAACGGGATGATCTTGAAGCCCGGCGCGAACGGTCCAAAGTGTCCGTGGGTCTCGGGGTCCGTTGAAAAGCCGACGATGCCCAGCGTGCGTCCGTGGAAATTATCGGCGCAGACGATGATCTCGGCCTGGCCGTCCGGCACGCCCTTCACCTCGTAGCCCCATTTGCGCACCGACTTGATCGCGCTTTCGACCGCCTCGGCGCCGCTGTTCATCGGCAGCACCTTGTGGGAGCCGGTCAGCGCCGCGATCTCTTCGTAGAACGGGGCGAGCTGGTCGTTGTGGAAGGCGCGTGAGGTCAGCGTCAGCCGGTGTGCCTGTTCCACCATCGCCGCCAGGATCTTGGGGTGACAATGGCCCTGGCTGACCGCGGAATAGGCCGAGAGGCAATCGAGATAACGGTTGCCGTCGGTATCCCAGACCCAGACACCTTCGCCGCGCGACAGGACGACCCCGATCGGTTCGTAATTACGGGCGCCAAGGCGCGCTTCTGTTGCGAGGAAATCAATGACGGACGAGCTCATCTTTCGTCACTCCATTGCTGCGTGCCGGCGTCAACCGACTGCACCACGCTTAAATTGATCCGGGCATCGGCGAGATGCGCGATGCCGCTGATTTGCCTCCCCTAGTCAAATGGTTATGTGGATCCACAGAGGCAATCTTCCGCCAACCTCCGCTACTGTGCATGGGGTTGTTTTCGAATTTATTGTTTTAGGGCCCTCAACCTATGGAGGAGGGCACGCTCAGGAAGCCGCGGAACCGCACCCGTCCGCCCCGCACCGGATGGCCGCTCACGGCATAGTTCGGGAAGCGCGCCAGGAAGCGCGAGATTGCAATGGCCCCTTCGAGCCGTGCCAGTGCCATGCCGGCGCATTGATGTGCGCCGGTGGCGAAGGCGAGATGCCGGTTCGGCGTGCGCGCGATGTCGAAACTTTCGGGGTCCGGAAAATGCGCGGGATCGCGGTTGGCCGCCCCGATGCACAGCGTCACCGACGTGCCGGCGTCGAGCATGACGCCGCCGAGCTCGATCGCCTCTGTCGTCATGCGGTTGCCGAGCTGGTTCGAGCTCTCGTAGCGCAGCATCTCCTCGACCGCGGTCTTGATCATGTCGGAGTTTTCGATCAGCCGCTGCTTCTGGTCCGGATTCCGGTGCAGCGCGACGAGGCCGTTGCCGATCAGATTGGTGGTGGTCTCGTGCCCGGCATTGAGCAGGAAGATGCAGTTGTGCAGCAGCTCCTTCTCGGTCAGCCGCTCGCCGTTCTCCTCGCCGCTGCCTTCTCCCTGGATCAGGCGCGTCAGCACGTCACGCTCGGGATTGCCAGGCTTTTGGCGCCTGCGCGCGACCAGGGTTTCGAGATAGGCGAGGAAGTCCTTCACCGCCTTGTTGCCGCGCGCAGCCACTTCGGGCGATACCACCGGCTCGAGTGCACCGAGGATCGCCAGCGACCAGTCGCGCAGCGGCCCGCGTTCGTCGTGGGGAACGTCGAGCAGATTGCCGATCACTTCGATGGGGATCGACGCGGCGAAGTCGTCGATCAGCTCGCAATCCCCCTTGGCGGCGATGGCATCGAGCAGGCTGTCGACCAGCTTGACGATATCAGGCTCCATGCCCGCGATCGCGCGCGGCGACAGCGCGCCCATGATCAGGCGGCGCACGCGAGTGTGGGCGGGCGGGTCGTTGAAGACGAGGCTCGTGGTGTGGTGCTCGTAAAGCGGGGTGTCGCCGTATTTCGGCGCGAACTCGCGCTTCTTGTCCGAACTGAACGACTTTGTGTTCTTGTAGGTGGTGACGAGATCGTCATAGCGGGTCAGGAACACGGTGCCGTTGGGGAGGCGCTTGACCGGCTCGTTTTCCCGCAGTGCACGATAAGTCGGGTAGGGATCGTCGTAGAATGCGGGTGTCAGCTTCTCCAGATCGAAATTGGCCGCCAGTTCTTTCGCACTTGCGTTCATCGCCGCCATACTCGCCGGTTGAGACCGATATGCTGTTTTCGCTCTTTCGAGCGGCTCGGCTCACCGTCTACAGTCGTGTCGTGATTTGCAAGCCGACCGGACAGGAAAATGCACGCCCGCGCTGACGCTGCCGACACGGCCCCGAATTGGCCCGACGATATTTTCGCGACATTGCAACGCTTCGACGTCCGGCAGGTGCCTTACGTGCCCGATGCCGGCCATTCGAAGCTGATCCAACGCGTGCTGGCCTCATCCACGATGCGCGGCATTCCGCTGACGACGGAGGAGGAGGGCGTCGCGCTCCTGGCCGGGGCCTGGACCGGCGGACAGCGTGGCGTGCTTCTGATGCAGTCGAGCGGCGTCGGCAATTGCATCAACATGCTGTCGCTGATCCCGATCCTGCGCTTTCCGTTCCTGACGCTGGTGACCATGCGCGGCGAGTGGGGTGAGTTCAATCCATGGCAGGTGCCGATGGGATCGACCACGCAGGGCGTGTTCGAGCTCTCGGGCGTCCAGGTGCTGCGCGCGTCCAATGCGGCCGAGGTGCCGGCCGTGCTGGAGGCGGCCGCAGCGCAAGCCTACAACGCGCTCACGCCCACCGCCGTCCTGCTGTCGCAGCGCCTGATCGGCGCCAAGGTTTTCACCAAATGAGCAAGGCCAACCTCCTCGACCGCCGTCAGGTGGTGTCCACCCTGCTTGCGAACCGCAAGGACGTCGTTGCGATCGGCGGCCTCGGGGCCTCCACCAACGACATGTGTGCCGCCGGCGACCACGCGCGCAACTTCTACCTCTGGGGCGGCATGGGCGGCGCGGCGATGATCGGGCTTGGCATGGCGCTGGCGCAACCCAAATTGCCGGTGCTGGTCATCACCGGCGACGGCGAGATGCTGATGGGGATGGGGAGCCTTGCCACCATCGGCCTGCAGAAGCCGTCCAATCTCTCGATCGTGGTGCTCGACAACGAGGCCTATGGTGAGACCGGTGGCCAGACCAGCCACACTTCCGCGGCTGCCGACCTCGTCGGCGTCGCCAGGGCCTGCGGCATCGGGGACGCCCGCGCGATCTCGACCATGGCCGAGGTGGAGGCCTTCGCCAAAGCCGTCCACGACGTCTCGGCGGGGCCGCGATTTGCCAATGTGAAGATCGACAGCGCCAGCCTCGACCGGATTCTCCCAGTCCGGGACGGGACTTACATCGTCAACCGGATCCGTGGCGATCTCGGCTTCCAGCCGATCTAACCCCGCTTGGCTCCGTCCTGAGCGACGGCCCGGGGCCTTCGGGCGGGGGAGTGTGGCCATTTTCCAACAAGTTTGCACCCACATAGGTTGCGTCGCAGCATTCTGCTTGACTTTTGCGTGGGTGAGTGCTTACTCACTAACATGAGCTCATTGCGAATGACGAGCGACCTGAGGCGTCAATTGATCCTCGGCGCCGCAAAGCGCTGCTTTGCCCGACACGGCTATACCGGCACCACGACCAAGAGCGTGGCGGCCGCCGCGGCCATTTCCGAGGCGCTGCTGTTCAAGCATTTCCCGTCCAAGGCGGCGCTCTACGCCGAAATCCTCAGCGACGAATGCGAAGCCGATCCGGCACTGATGGACCTGCTCGAGCGGGAGCCCTCGACGGCCACGCTGGTCGAGTTGATCCGCGGCATGGTCCAGCATTTCCTCCACATCGCCGACGGGCCTGATCAGGAGGAGGCGCAGCGCCTGCGACTGATGGCCACCAGCCATCTGGATGACGGCGAATTCGCCCGTCTGCTATATGCCAAAATCGAGAAGTTGATCGGGGCGGTCTTCCTCGCCTCGCTCGAGCGCGCGGTTGCCAGCGGTGACGCACGGCCGTTCAGCGGCGATCCGCTCAACCTGTTCTGGTTCGCGCATCATTCGGTGATGATGGCTGCGCTGACCAGGCTGCCGGCCACGCCCTGTCTCGTCTACGGCAAGGCGAACGATCTGGAGCGGCAGCTCTGTGAGTTTCTCCTGAGGGGTATCGGACTTAACGACGCCGCAATTGCTTCGCATTTGGGCCGCGATCAGGCCGCGGATGCGGGCAAGACGGCGATTGCAGAAAGCGCATGACATGAACATCGTAACCGAACACAAGATTTCGGGCGAACCGATCGACACCAAGGCTCCCAAGCGTCCGGTTAGGCCGGTGCTGTGGTTCATCATTGTCGGCACGCTCCTGGGCGTGCTCGTTGGCGGCCTCGTCTGGTTCAATTACTTCCGCGGCCAGATGATCAAGCAGTTCTTCGCCAACAACAAGCCGCCGCCGACGGCGGTCAGCGCGGCCGAGGCGAAGTCCGAGGTGGTGCCGAACCTGCTCACCGCAGTCGGTGGCCTTGCCGCCGTGCACCAGGTCGACATCAGCGCCGACGTCAACGGCCGCGTCACCGAGATCAAGTTCGAGCCGGGTACGCGTGTCGAAGCCGGCACGCCGCTGGTGCAGCTGTTCGACGCGCCGGATCAGGGCGACCTCGCCAATTACAAGGCGCAGTCGACCGTCGCCCAGCTCTCGCTCGATCGCGCCAAGCAACTGGCATCGCGCCAGTTCGGTCCGCAGGCGACCGTTGATACCGCGCAGGCCGCCTATGACCAGGCGCAGGCCGGTATCGCCAAGACCGAGGCGTTGATCTCGCAGAAGCTGGTGCGCGCGCCGTTCTCCGGCGATCTCGGCATGCGCAAGGTCGAGGTCGGCCAGTATCTGACGGCTGGCACGGCGATCGTGTCGCTGACCGACCTGTCGGAGCTGTGGGCGAACTTCACCGTGACCGAAAAGGACTCAGGCAACCTCAAGGTCGGCCAGCCGGTCCGGCTCAAGGTCGACGCCTACCCCGGCCGCACCTTCGATGCCAAGATCACCACGATCGAGCCGCAGATCTCGACCGACACCCGCAACATCCGCGTGCAGGCGACTGTCTCCAATCCGGAGAAGATATTGAAGCCCGGCATGTTCGTGACCACCACGGTTGTGCTGCCGGACAAGCCGGCCGTGATCACCGTGCCGGAGACGGCGGTCGACTACACGCTGTACGGCGACTCGGTGTTCGTGATCACCGAGAAGAAGGAACAGGACGGCAAGACCAGCCTCTCCGCGGTGCGCACCTTCGTGCAGACCGGCAACCGCGTCGACGGTCGCGTCGAAATCATCAAGGGCGTTAAGCCGGGCGACAAGGTCGTCGCCGTCGGCCAGCTCAAGCTGCAATCGGGCGCTCCGGTGTCGATTTCGACCGACCCGGCTCCGCAGATCCCGGCGCAGCCGCCGCGCTACTGATCAACACCATCCAAGTGATCCGGCTCGGCCGGATCACTTTTCTTGAGACAAAGAAATCGAGATCGCCGCGATGGCATTTACCGATATTTTCATCAAGCGACCGGTTCTGGCGGTCGTCGTCAGCCTGCTGATCCTGCTGATCGGCCTGCGTGCGGCGATGGTGCTGCCGATCCGGCAGTATCCGAAGCTGTCGAACACGGTCATCAACATCACGACCGTCTATCCCGGCGCGTCCGCGGACCTGATCCAGGGCTTCATCACCACGCCGATCGAGCAGGCCGTCGCTTCCGCCGAGGGCGTCGACTACATCACCTCGTCCTCGGTGCTCGGCACCTCGACGATCCAGGTCTACATCAAGCTGAACTTCGATCCGAACCAGGCGCTGACCGAGGTCCTGGCCAAGACGAACTCGGTCAAGTACCTGATTCCAAAGGAATCCAACGATCCGATCGTCACCAAGACCACGGGCCAGACCACGGCCGTGATGTATCTCGGCTTCTCGTCCGAGGAGCTGTCGGGCTCGGCGATATCGGATTATCTGACGCGCGTGGTGCAGCCGGTGCTGTCGACCGTCGATGGCGTGGCTTCCGCCGACATTCTCGGCGGCCAGACCTTTGCGATGCGGCTGTGGCTTGATCCCGTGAAAATGGCCGGCCGCAACGTGTCGCCGGCCGATGTCGCGGCCGCGATCACCACCAACAACTTCCAGTCCGCGGCGGGCCAGACCAAGGGCTACCTCATCGTCTCGAACGTCTCGACGAACACCGGCCTGACCGACGTCAACCAGTTCAAGAAGATGATCGTCAAGGCCAAGGACGGCGGCTTCGTGCGGATGGAGGACATCGCCACCGTCGAGCTTGCGGCCCAGAGCACGGATGCGAGCGTCGCCTTCAACGGCGAGCACGCGATCTTCATCGGTGTGCAGGCGACGCCGCAGGGCAATCCGCTGACGCTGGTGAAGGGCGTGCGCGCGCTGTTCCCCGAACTCGAACGCAATCTGCCTCCGTCGATGAAGATGAAGGTCGCCTACGACTCGACCAAGTTCATCCAATCCTCGATCGACGAGGTGGAGAAGACGCTGGGCGAAGCGGTGATCATCGTGATCGTGGTCATCTTCCTGTTCCTGGCCTCGTTCCGCTCGGTCATCATTCCCGTCGTCACGATTCCCTTGTCGATGATCGGCGTCTGCACCTTGATGCTGGCCCTGGGCTTCAGCTTCAACCTCTTGACCCTGCTCGCGATGGTGCTCGCGATCGGCCTCGTGGTCGACGACGCCATCGTCGTGGTGGAGAACATCCATCGCCATCTGGAGGAGGGCAAGACACCCGTACAATCGGCGCTACAGGGCGCACGCGAGATCGTCGGTCCCGTCGTGTCGATGACGATCACGCTCGCCGCGGTGTACGCGCCGATCGGATTCCTCGGCGGTCTCACCGGCTCGCTGTTCCGCGAGTTCGCCTTCACGCTTGCCGGCTCGGTGATCGTGTCGGGCGTGATCGCGCTGACGCTGTCACCAATGATGTGCTCGGTGCTGCTCAAGAACACCGAAGAGGGCCGCTTCGCGAAGCTCGTCAACAGGGTGTTTGGCGCGCTCACGCGCTGGTATGGCCGCAGGCTCGACCGCTCGCTCGACTACAAGGCCATCACCGGCCTGTTCGCGGTGACGATCCTCGGGCTCGTCGGCTTTCTCTACATGCATACGTCGAAGGAACTGGCGCCTGAGGAAGACCAGGGCATCGTGTTCGCGGTGACTAAGGCGCCGAAATACGCCAATATCGACTATGTCGACTTCTATGGCGAGAAACTCGACAAGGAATTCCAGAAATTCCCCGAGACCGATCTGCGCTTCGTGCTGAACGGCATCAACGGCCCGCAGGGCGGTATCGCCGGCATGCTGCTCAAGTCCTGGGAGGAGCGCAAGCGCTCGTCGATCCAGCTGAAGCCGCTGGTGCAGGCCGAGCTCTCCAAGATCGAAGGTGTGCAGGCGTTCGCGTTCAACCTGCCGCCGCTGCCCGGCGGCCCGGGCGGCTTGCCGGTGCAGATGGTGATCAACTCCACCGCCGGGTTCCAGACGGTCTATGAGCAGATGGAGAAGCTGAAGGACGCTGCGCGCAAGAGCGGCATGTTCATCGTCTCCGACAGCGACCTCGCCTATAACCAGCCGAACGTTGAGGTCACGATCAACCGCACCAAGGCGCAGGATCTCGGCGTCAACATGCAGAATCTCGGCAGCACGCTCGCGGTGCTGCTCGGCGGCAACTACATCAATCGCTTCAATCTCGAGGGCCGTTCCTACCAGGTGATTCCGCAGGTGCCGCGCGGCCAGCGGCTCTCGCCGGAATCGCTCGGCGGTTATTACGTGACGACCAACACCGGTCAGCAGCTCCCGCTGTCGACGGTGGTCTCGATCCGGACCAAGACCGACCCGAATTCGCTGACGCACTACAATCAGCTGAACTCGGCGACCTTCTCCGCCGTGCCGATGCCGGGCGTGACCGTTGGTGCGGCGGTCGACTTCCTGGAAGGCGAAGCCAAGAAGCTGCCAGCGGGTTTCAGCCACGACTATCTCGCGGACAGCCGGCAATACGTGCAGGAGGGCAATCAGCTCGCGGTCACCTTCGGCTTCGCGTTGGTCATCATCTTCCTGGTGCTGGCGGCGCAGTTCGAGAGTCTTCGCGATCCTCTGGTGATCATGATCTCGGTGCCGATGGCGATCGTCGGCGCGCTGATCCCGTTGTTCTTCGGCGTGGCGACCATGAACATCTATACCCAGGTCGGCCTGCTGACACTGGTCGGGCTGATCACCAAGCACGGCATCCTGATGGTGGAGTTTGCCAACGAGCTCCAGGTCAATGAGCGGCTCGACCGCCGCTCGGCCATCGAAATGTCGGCCCGTATTCGTCTGCGGCCGATCCTGATGACCACGGCCGCTATGGTGACCGGCCTGATCCCGCTCCTGACTGCGTCCGGTGCAGGCGCGGCCAGCCGCTTCTCGATTGGTCTCGTGGTGGTCGCCGGCATGTCGATCGGCACGCTGTTCACGCTGTTCGTGCTGCCCGCGGTCTACGTCGTGCTGGCAACCGACCACCGCGCGGCGGCCGATTCCGAGCGGAACAAGGAGGTCAACGATCTCGACCTCAATTCCAAGGCGTTGCGCCCGACCTAAGCCGAGGTCAGCGAACCAGGAGGGCGGCAGCGGCTTCCGTTGCCGCCCTTTTTCATTTGCCCTGCAGCCCGTAGACGCCGTCAGGCTTACGGGGGAGTCCTTTCCGCGTTGGCGAGAGACAAAATCCGGCCTTCTTGCTAGATTCGCCGGGATGAGCATCTCCCTCCACCCCGACACCCCGCAAGCCACGGCAGCGCCGGGCGCCGCCGCGGCTGGCGTCGTGCGCGGCGAGGCGGCGGCGCGCGGGATCAGGATCCGGCTCTTCACCAAATATGTCGCGCTGTTCGTGGCCGTCGTCGCCATAGCGCTGCTGGCCAACGGGCTGTTCGAGGTCTTCTTCTATTATCGCGAGCACAAGGCCGCGCTGATCCGGGTCCAGCATGAACAGGCCGAGGCGGCGGCGGCCAAGATCGGCCAGTTCGTCAAGGAGATCGAGAGCCAGCTCGGCTGGACCACGCAGCTGCCCTGGTCGGCGGGCTCGATCGAGCAGCGCCGGTTCGACGCGCAACGGCTCCTGCGCCAGGTGCCCGCGATCACCGAGCTCGCCCAGGTCGATGCGGCCGGCAAGGAGCGCTTGCGGGTCTCGCGGCTGGCCATGGACGCGATCGACAGCGGGATCGACCTGTCGGCCGACCCGAAGTTCACCGAGGCGGTCGCGCACAAGGTCTATTACGGCCCAGTCTATTTCCGCAGGGAGTCCGAGCCCTACATGACGCTCGCGCTGGCCGGCGCGCGCAAGGATGCCGGCGTCAGCATCGCGGAGGTCAATCTCAAGCTGATCTGGGACGTCGTGTCCCAGATCAAGGTCGGCGAGCACGGACATGCCTATGTCGTCGGCCCGGAGGGGCGCCTGATCGCGCATCCCGACATCAGCCTGGTCCTGCGCAACACCGACATGTCCGGTCTCGCGCAGGTGCGCGCCGCACTGGCCGGAGGCGGCACCAGGTCCGACGTGCTTCCTGAGGCGCGCAACATCCAGGGGCAAAAAGTGCTGACCGCATCGGCCCCGCTCGAGCCGCTGCACTGGACCATGTTCGCCGAGCTCCCGGTCGAGGAGGCGTATGCTGCGCTCTATGCCTCGCTGCAGCGGTTGGCGATCGTGCTGCTCGCAGCGTCGATCTTCGCGGTGCTCGCGGGGATATTTCTCGCACGCCGCATGGTCGGACCGATCCAGGCCCTGCGCAGCGGCGCCGAGCGGATCGGCGGCGGCGATTTCTCGCAGCGCATCTCGAT
This sequence comes from Bradyrhizobium sp. Unk1, assembly GCF_059512345.1. Classification (NCBI taxonomy): domain Bacteria; kingdom Pseudomonadati; phylum Pseudomonadota; class Alphaproteobacteria; order Hyphomicrobiales; family Nitrobacteraceae; genus Bradyrhizobium; species Bradyrhizobium sp. Unk1. The sequence goes on along the minus strand of NZ_JCAMOP010000045.1, from coordinate 59,623 downwards.
CCGGACCGGCGACGAACTCGAGGGACTCGCCGACCAGTTCAACGACATGGGCGCGCGCCTGCAGGAATCCTATTCGGATTTGGAAAACAAGGTCGAGCAGCGGACGGCGGAACTGCGTGAATCGCTCGAGCAACAGACTGCGACCGCCGAGATTCTCGCGTCGATCAGCGGATCAATGCACGACACCAAGCCGGTGTTCGACGCGATCGTACGAAATCTGCTGCGAATGTTCGATACCCGCTTTGCAGTGGTGCAGACCGTTCACGATGGGACGGTTGAGATGCCGGCGGCAGATGGGCAGCCCGGCTTCGAGCGGCTGACCGAGCGATATCCGCGCGCGCTGGCCGACGACACGGTGGGCGGCCTCGCCATTCTGTCCAAGCGAACGGTGCAATTCCAGCCGATATTGGGCAACCCCTCGGCACCATCTTCCACCAGGGAATTTGCGCGGGATTTCGGGTTCAATTCGGTCCTGTTCACGCCGATGCTGTTGAGGGAAAAGGTGATCGGCGCGATCGGTGTCGCCCGGGTCGAAGCGGCCGCCTTCGACGACAAGCAGATCGCGCTGATCGCGTCGTTTGCCAACCAGGCCGTCATCGCGATCGAAAATACGCGCCTGTTGAACGAGCTGCGCATGCGGACGCAGGAGCTGTCACGATCTCTCGACGACCTGCGCGCCGCGCAGGATCGCCTCATCCAGACCGAGAAGCTCGCCTCCCTCGGTCAGCTCACGGCGGGAATTGCCCACGAGATCAAGAACCCGCTCAATTTCATCAACAATTTCTCCGCGGTCTCGACCGAACTGATCGACGAGCTCAATGAGACCCTGCAGTCGGTCTCTTTCGACGGCAAGAGCAAGGAGGAGATCGACGAGCTGACCGGCATGCTCAAGAGTAATCTGGAAAAGGTGGTGCAGCACGGCAAGCGCGCCGATTCCATCGTCAGGAACATGCTGCTGCATTCGCGCGCGGGTTCCGGCGAGCATCGTCCCAGCGATATCAATGCCATCGTCGAGGAAAGCCTTAATCTCGCCTATCACGGCGCGCGCGCGGAACGGCCCGCCTTTAACGTCACGCTTGAGCGCGAGTTCGATCCCGGGGCCGGGATGGTCGATGTCTATCCGCAGGAGATCGCGCGCGTCTTGCTCAATTTGATCTCGAACGGCTTCTATGCTGCGGCCAAGCGCAAGGAGAGTGCGACGGACGGCTTCGAGCCCACCTTGAACGCGACGACGAAAAATCTCGGCGACAAGGTCGAGATCCGGATCCGCGACAACGGCACGGGGATTCCGCCCGAGGTGAAGGCGAAACTATTCAATCCGTTCTTCACCACCAAGCCGGCCGGCGAGGGCACCGGGCTCGGCCTGTCCATGAGCCATGACATCGTCGTGAAACAGCACGGCGGCACGATCGACGTGAACACCGAGCCCGGTGTATTCACCGAATTCATCATCACGCTGCCGCGCATGATGGCGGCAGGCGGCACTCCCGGAGGCAAGAGTTGAACGTTTACATCCTGGTCGTCGATGACGAGCCCGACGTCGAGGCGCTGTTCCGGCAGCAGTTCCGGCGTGACCTGCGCGCCGGACGCTTCCAGATGGAATTCGCGCCGTCCGCGTCCGACGCGCTCAGGCTCGCCTCCGAGGTGCGCGACCCTTCGTTGATCCTGATCCTGTCCGACATCAACATGCCCGGCATGAGCGGGCTCGACATGCTGCCCAAGGTGCGCGCGGAGCATCCGGACGTTCCCGTCATCATGATCACGGCCTATGGCGACGCCGAGACGCGCCGGAAGGCGATCGAGCGTGGCGCCATCGGGCTCCTCACCAAGCCGATCGATTTTGCGCTGCTCCGGCAGGAGATCGACACGAGGCTCGAGCAAGCCGCATGACTTCGACCATCCTCTTCGTCGATGACGAGCCAGACCTCGAGGCGCTGATCCTGCAGAAGTTCCGCAGGCAGATCCGCGACGGGCTCGTGGCCATCATGTTTGCGCGCGACGGCGTCGAGGCGCTGGAATCCCTCGAGCAGAACCCGCATGTCGACATGGTGGTCTCCGACATCAACATGCCGAGGATGGATGGGCTGTCGCTGCTGGCGAAGCTCCAGGAGGCCGAAGACAAGAAATCGACCATCATCGTCTCGGCCTACGGCGACATGAGCAACATCCGCACCGCCATGAACCGCGGCGCGTTCGACTTCCTCACTAAGCCGATCGACTTCGCCGACCTGGAAGCCACGATCGAGAAGACCATTCGCCATATCGAGATGCTGCGCGAGGTGCGGCGCCGTCAGATGGAGGCGGAGCGGGCCCATGCCGCGCTGTCGCGCCATTTCTCGCCCGAGCTCGCCAAGCGTCTGGTAGCCGGCGGCGAGGGTGAGGGGATCGAGGTGCAGTGGCGCGATGTCGCGACCATCTTCACGGATATCACGGGGTTCACCTCCCTGGTCGAGAGCGCGCCGCCCGAGACGCTGGGCGCGCTCCTCAACGAATATGTCGGCGGGATGACCGAAACCATCTTCGCGCATGAGGGGACGGTCGCAAAAATCATCGGCGATGCGATCCAGGTGCTCTTCAATGCGCCCGGCGATCAGCCGGACTATGCGACGCGTGCGGTCGCCTGCGCCCATGACCTCGATGCCTGGGCGCAGGATTTCTGCGCGCGCCAGAGGGCCATGGGCGTGAATTTCGGCACCACCCGGATCGGCATTCACGCCGGGCCGGCGCTGGTCGGCAATTTCGGAGGCAACCGCTTCTTCGATTACACCGCGTATGGAGACACCATCAACATCGCGGCGCGGCTGGAGGCCGCCAACAAGCATCTGGGAACACGCATCTGCGCCAGTGCCAGCGTCGCCAAGGCGGCGGAGCATTTTCAAGGCCGTCCCGTCGGCGATCTGATGCTGCGCGGACGCAGCGAACCGCTGCGTGCATTCGAGCCGTTGCCGCAGGAAAAGTTCGAAGCGCCAAGGACGGCGCAATATTCCGAGGCTTTTGCCAAGATGGAGGCCGGCGACGTCGGGGCCATGCCCGCCTTTGCCGCGCTGGTCGGGATGCACGCCGACGATTCCCTGGCCGGCTTTCACCTGAAGCGCTTGCTCAACGGCGCCAAGGGTATCCGCATGAAACTGGATTAGGAGTTCGACATGATTGGTGATTTCTCCGCCGGCAACTATCGTTTCATTCCGTCCGTGTTCCAGTATTCGGCCGGTGCCGCCGCTGACGACGGCTACGAGATCGAGCGGGTTCGGTTCGACCGCATGGTGCCGCTGGCCGAGGGATTTGCGCTCGCGGCGAAGTATATCCAGGAAGCAGGGCGTCCGCTGACGGCGTTCTGCGCCTGCGAGTTGCGCTCACCGGCGGCCTTCAGCGAGGAAGGCTTTCGCGCATTCAACCTGCATTATGTGAAGACGCTGTCGGAATGGGGCATCTTCGACGGCACCACCAATCCGGTGGCGCGCAGCAATGTCTGTCCGGAGTTCGATCCGCCGTCCGAGCCGTCGTTCTATGCCTTCTCCTTCACGCGTCCGACAACCTCGAAGGCACCAAGCTTCGTGATTGCCGGTGGCGCCGAGGCGCGCGAGGGCGGCGGCACCTATGTCGAGCGCACCGTGCGCTACCGCGACCTCAGTCCGGAGGGCCTCCGCGAGAAGGTGCGGTTCACCACGACGTCGCAGATGGAGAACCGGATGACGGCCTTCGGCTTCGGCTGGAAGGACACCACTGGCGTGCAGGCCTATTCCGTGCACGATTTCCATCACGCGCTGGTCGACGAACTGGTCCGCCGCGGCGCGTTGCGCTCCGGCCTGACCTGGCACTTCGCCCGTCCGCCGGTGGTGGACCTCGAATACGAGATGGATTGCCGCCGCGTGATGCGCGAGACCGTGATTTGAGGTCCTCGACAGCGGCGCTCTCTCCGTTCCCTCCCCCCTTGCGGGGGAGGGGCAGGGAGGGGGGCCACACGGGGATTCTATCCTTTGCGCGTCGGCCTCGGCGCGTCATCAGCAACCGGCACCTTTTCCTGGGCTACCCCTCTCCCTAACCCTCCCCCGCAAGGGGGAGGGAACGCACCTACGTCGGGGCGCGGGTCGAGGCTCATCCCATCAGGCCTTAGCGCTGGCGCGGGTCGAGCGCGTCGCGCAGGCCGTCGCCGAGGAGGTTCAGCGAGAGCACGACGAGGAAGATCGCAAGGCCCGGCCAGATCGCCATCCACGGCGCCTGGGTCAGGAAGCGCTGCGCCGCGTTGAGCATGCTGCCCCAGGACGGCGCCGGCGGCTGCTGGCCGAGGCCGAGGAACGATAGCGCCGCTTCGGCAATGATGGCGGCGGCGATCGACAGTGTCGCCTGCACCAATAGCGCCGGCAGGATGTTCGGCAGGATGTGCGAGAACGCGATCCGCCACGGCGGATTGCCGAGCGCGCGCGCCGCCTCGACATAGTCTTCGGCCTTGACGCTCAAGACCTGCCCGCGCGTCAGACGGATGAAGATCGGCGTTGCCGAGATGCCGATCGCGATCATGGCGTTGCCGAGGCTGGGACCGAGGAAGGCAGCCAGTGCGATCGCGAGGATCAGGAACGGGCAGGCCAACATTGCATCGGTGATCCGGCTGATCAGCGCGTCAACAAATCCGCCGCGATAGCCGGCGAGGAGACCAAGAGGGACACCGATCCCGAGCGCGATCGCGACCGAGATCAGACCCGCCATCAGCGAGGCCCGCGCGCCGTAGACGACGCGGCTCAGGATGTCGCGGCCGAGATCGTCGGTGCCGAACCAGTGTGCCGCGGTGGGCGGCTTGCGCACCAGGCTCCAGCTCGTTGCAATGGGATCATAGGGCACGACCAGCGGGGCAAGGGCCGCAAGCAGGATGAAAGCCGTGATCACGACAAGCCCGAAGACCGCAGCCTTGCGCTTGAACAGGCGCCGCCGCGCGCGGCGGGCCGGGCTGTCCAGCTCGTAGGCCTGCGTGGCGGGACCGACTGGCAGTGCTGCGTCGGTCATCGCCTAGCCCCTCAGCCGCGGATTGACGAGGACATAGGCGACGTCGGCAACGAGATTCAGCGTGATGTAGACTGTGGCCGTCACCAGAACCACGCCCTGCACCACAGCATAGTCACGGTTGAATACGGCATCCACGATCAGCTTGCCAAAGCCGGGGATGGAGAAGATCTGTTCGGTCAGCACCGCGCCCGACAACAGCGTGCCGAGCTCGAGCGCACCGAGGGTGATGATCGGCGTCAGCGCGTTGCGCATCGCATGCTTGAGGATCACCGAGCGCTCGGAGAGACCTTTCGCGCGCGCGGTGCGGACATAGTCGCTCTCCAGAACCTGGAGCATGGCGCTGCGCGTGTGCCGCATCAGGACCGCCGAAATTGCGTTGCCGAGCACGAAGGCCGGCATGATGGTGGCGGCCAGGCTCGCGCGCCAGTTCTCGGTGAGCGGCACATAGCCTGAGGCCGGCAGCCAGCCCAAGTGAATCGAGAACAGGAAGATCATGAGGATTCCGAGCCAGAAATTCGGCGTCGAGATTCCCCACAGCGCGAACAGATTGGCGCCATAGTCCCAAACCGTGCCCTTCTTCACCGCGGAGATGATGCCGGCGGGAATGCCGATGAGGAACGCGATCAGGATCGCCATCGAGCCGAGCTGGAGCGTCACCGGCAGTTTCTGTGCGATCAGCTCGCGCACCGGCATCTTGTTGCGCAAAGACTCGCCGAAATTGCCTGAGAGAACGCCCTTGAGCCAATAGACGTACTGCACGGGGATCGGCTGATCGAGCTTGTACTGCTGGCGGATCTGCTCGATCACGGCCGGATCGCGTTCCTCGCCGGCCATCACCAGCGCGGGATCGCCCGGCAGCAATTGCTGGAGTGAGAAGATCAGCACCGACACGAAGAACAGTGTCGGCACGATCTGCGCGATGCGGTGGGCGAGGAAATTCAGCATGGTTCCACGCGCGTCCCAACCGCTGCCGTGATCACTTGAACTTCAATCCGACTACGCGCACCAGCCCATCGGGCATCTGCTTGTAGCCTTGAAGCTTGGTCGTGTGTGCGATGAGCAGTGTGCGGTGATAGATGTAGATGATCGGCAAATCGTCGAGCAGGATCTTGGTCAGCTTTTCATAGATCGCCTTGCGCTCCTCGACGTTGGACGTCATGCGTCCATCTTCCATCAACTTGTCGGCCTCGGGGTTCGCGTACACGCCGTCGTTTTGCGGCGCCTTGCTGCGCATGAAGATGTAGGAATTGCCGTCAGGATCGATGCGGCCGCTCCAGTTGATCTGGAAGATCTGGAACTCGCCTGCCTGGGCCTGCTTGAAGGTCGTGGCGAACTCGACCGCGCGGATCTTGATGTCGAAGCCCGCTTCGGCGGCCATCGACTGGACGACCTGGGCGACGGCTTCGTTCTCCGCGCCCTTGGGGATCATGTAATCCACCGTCACCGGCGCGGTGACGCCAGCTTCCTTCAGCAGCGCCTTGGCCTTCGCGATGTCGCGACCGCGAACCGGGAACGCTTTCTGGTAATAGGGATGCTTCGGGCTGACCCACTGATTGCCGGGCGTGAACTCGCCGTTGAAGACGACCTGGTTGAGGGCTTCGCGATCGATCGACAGGTCCAGCGCCTGACGGACTTTTGCGGACTGGCTCAGCGGCCCCTTGGTCTTGTCGTTGCCGATATTGACGGTCAAGCCGAGATAGCCGAGCTCCGGCGCGGTCGACAGCACGAGACGGGAATCGGCGCGCACGTCCTTGATGTCGGTGGCGAGCACGCGCTCGATCAGATCGAGCCCGCCCGACTTCAGGTTCGCAAGCCGCACCGTCGCGTCGACGATCGGCAGGAACACGACGCGGTCGATATGGATGTTGTCCTTGTTCCAGTAGTCGGCAAACTTCTCGAACACCATGCGGTCCTGCTGGACACGCTCGACGAATTTGTAGGGGCCGGCGCAGACCGGATGCAGGCCGAACTTGTCGCCGGCTTCCTTGGCCGCCTTCGGCGACACCATCATGCCGGAGCGGTCGGTGAGCTGGGCGATCAGGGGCGAGTAGGGGGTCTTGAGCACCAGCTTGATGGTCAGGGGATCGACCACCTCGACATGGTCGACGCTGGCAAGCTCGGACTTCCGGAACGAGGTCGGCAGCGTCATGTGCCGCTCGAGCGAGAACTTTGCGGCTTCCGCGTCCAGCGGTTCGCCATCGTGGAATTTGACGTTGGGCCGGAGCTTGATCGTCATCTCCTTGCCGTCGGCCGAAGTCTCGTAGGACAGCGCGAGCTGCGGCACGATGTTGAGCTTCTCGTCGATGTCGAACAGCTTGTCGCAGAAGGCGGAGAAGACGATGCGGCCGACATAGGTGCGGCCGATGCTGGGATCGAGGATGTCGGGGTCTTCGGCGATGCCGATGCGAAGCGTGGTCTGAGCCTGGGCTGCGCCCATGAGCGACGTCAGCACAGCCGACGCCAGGATTGTCAAACGCATGAAACTCATCGCTCTCAACCTCTGTTTTGCGGCTATGCCGGGTCCGTTCCCAATGGACTAACCCCGCTGCCGCGGACTGCTTCCGGGCCGCCGCTGAAGGCGGCGACCAATTTTTCAAGGACCGGCGAGAAGCCGCCGTCGGACGGGACGATCGCCGCGGAGGACGGCAGTTCCGACGTTCGGTGACAGGCCGTTGCATGTCCGATGCCATCCGGCACCAGCTGCGGCATTTCACTGCGGCAGCGGTCGACCACGTAGGGGCAGCGGGTGTGGAAGCGGCAACCCGGCGGCGGGCTGAGCGCGCTCGGGATCTCTCCCTGCAGCACAATCCGGCTGCGCTTTGCCAGCGGTTTAGGCACGGGGATCGCGGACAGCAGCGCACGGCTGTAGGGGTGGCGGGGCGCTGCAAACAGCGCATCGGCCTCGGCGGTCTCGACGATCTGGCCGAGGTTCATCACCGCGACATGGTCGGCGATGTGCTTGACCACGGCGAGATCGTGCGAGACGAAGATATAGGCCAGCCCAAGCCGATCCTGCAGCTCGCGCAGCAGGTTCAGGATTTGCGAACGGATCGAGACGTCCAGCGCCGAGACCGGCTCGTCGCAGATGATCAATTTCGGCTCGACCGCGAGCGCGCGGGCAATGGCGATGCGCTGACGCTGGCCGCCGGAGAACTCGTGCGGATAGCGCCGCTCGAGCCGCGGCTCGAGGCCGACCAGCCGCAGGATTTCCGCGACGCGCTCGCGCCGTTGCGCCGGCGGTACCAGATCGTGCAGCGCCAGCGGCTCGGTGAGAATCTGGCCGACCGTCATGCGCGGATTGAGCGAGGCGTAGGGGTCCTGGAAGATGATCTGCGCTTCGCGGCGGAAGGCGCGGAGCGCGCCGGCGTCCAGCGAGAGCAGGTCACGGCCGGCGAAACGCACCGTGCCTGCATCCGGCTCGATCAGCCGCAGCACCAGGCGACTGACGGTGGATTTGCCGCACCCGGATTCGCCGACCAGGGCCAGCGTCTTGCCGGCGTCGAGAGAGAAGCTGACGCCATCGACCGCTTTGACATGCCCCAGTGCCCGGCCGAACAGCGACCGCCCGGCGACAAAATGCTTGACCAGGCCTTCGACCTCGAGGAGAGCCATCACGACACCAGAAGTTCGAGCGGCGCGCGGATGCAGCGCGAGAGGTGGCCGGGGCTGACCTCGACCAGCGGTGGTGGCGCCTCGGTGCAGGCGTCCAGCACGAAGGGGCAGCGCGCACTGAATCGGCAGCCGGCGGGTGGCTGCGCCATGTTCGGCACCATGCCCTCGATCGTGGCAAGCTGCTCGGCGCGGTGGTCGAGCCGCGGGATCGAGCCCAGCAGGCCGACGGTGTAGGGATGCTGCGGCATCGCGAACAGCTCGTCGACCGGCGCGCGCTCGACGATCTCGCCGGCATACATCACCGCGACCTCGTCGCAGACTTCGGCGACCACACCGAGATCGTGGGTGATCAGGATGATGGCGGCGCCGCTCGCCGCCTTCAATTCGCGCATCAGCTCCAAAATCTGCGCCTGCAGGGTGACGTCGAGCGCGGTGGTCGGCTCGTCCGCGATCAGGAGCCGCGGATCGCAGGCCAGCGCCATCGCGATCATCACGCGCTGGCGCATGCCGCCGGAGAGCTTGTGCGGATATTCGTCGATGCGACGCTCCGGCGAGGGGATGTGGACGCGGCGCAAGAGCTCGATGGCCCGCTCGCGCGCGCTGCGCCGGGAGCCGCCGCGGTGGCGCAGAATGGTCTCGATGATCTGGTCGCCGATGGTGAAGCTCGGGTTGAGCGACGTCATAGGCTCCTGAAAAATCATCGCCAGCCGGTTGCCGCGGAGGTCGCGCAATGTCTGGTCAGGAGTCTTCAACAGGTCGAAGCCGTCGAAGCGGATCGCGCCGGTAATTTCCGCGCTTTGCTTCGGCAGCAATCCCATGATCGCCAGCGACGTTACGCTCTTGCCGCAACCGGATTCGCCGACGAGGCCGAGCGTCGCGCCATTGGCGACGCTGAGATCGACGCTGTCGACGGCGTGGGTCACGCGGCCGTCGTCGCCGTGGAAGCGGATGCGCAGATCCTTGATCTCGATGAGAGGGCTTGCGCTCATGATTGCCTTGCTCGGCTCGCAGCGATGCTGGCGTCGATGACGCTGCGATCGGTGTTGCCTGCCGGGTTCTGCCGCGTCGGCATGGAGGTGCGGAAATGCACCCAGAGTTCTTGACTGACGCGCTCCAGCCGTTCGAGCTCGCCCAGCGGATCGGAATGATCGTCGGCGCGAATGTCCAGCGCCGGCCATTCCTCCTCGCCGTGGATTAGGAGCGCAGCGGATTGCTTGCCGCGCTTGTCGCCGCCGGCGGCCTCGCCCGCGCGCATGGCGGCAAGCAGGCGGCGCGGGAAGGGCAGGCTGTCATTGGCGATATAGGTCTTCGCCGTCTCGTCGAGCACGTCGGCGCCGGCCAGCATGTTGCCGGCGATGGAGAAACCGCTGCCGGCGATGTGCCCGCACCAGTCGACGCAGTCGCGCCCGGTATGCGCGGCGATCGCGCCGCTGGCGTCCATGATGTGGATCTGGCGGCTCTCGCGGCCGTCGTCGGTCGCGAGCAGGGTGGCGAGAACGTCATGCGCGTTCAGGCCCTCGCGCAGCAGTTTGACGCCGTCGATGCCGTAATAGGGATTGACGAAGGCCTGGGTCGCGATGGCGCCGAGACCGGCCGCGACATAGGGCACGCGCGCGCCGACGGCGAAGAAACGGGTCGCTACCGCGATGCCGAACTGGCCGGTGGCAGGATCGCGCGCGATGATCGACCAGGTCATGTGCTGCCTTCAGCGCCCTGCGGCGTAGCCCTGCATGCCGCGCGGGTTGGCGGCGGCGCGGCGGCGCACCCCGACACGCGAGGCCGCGGTGAGGCGGCCTTCCGACCAGTCGGGGCCGACCTCGACAATGTGTCCGCGCTCGCGAAGGGTCTCGATCGTCGCCTTCGCCACGCGGTTCTCGACCACGAGCACGCCGGGGCGCGCGGTGCGCGGCCAGAACGAGATCGGAAAATGCTCGGAGTGCCAGGCCGGTGCGTCGATCGCTTCCTGGAGATTGAGGTTGCAATGGACGTGGCGCAGGAAGAACTGCGTGATCCACTGATCCTGCTGGTCGCCGCCGGGCGAGCCCCAGGCCAGATACGGCTCGCCGTCGCGTAGCGCCATGGTCGGCGACAGCGTCGTGCGCGGCCGCTTGCCCGGCGCGAGCGAACTCGGCTGGTTCTCCTCCAGATCGAACATTTGTGCGCGGCTGCCGAGGCAAAAACCGAGCTCGGGAATGATCGGCGAGGATTGCAGCCAGCCGCCCGACGGCGTCGACGACACCATGTTGCCGGCCTTGTCGATGATGTCGAAATGCACGGTGTCGCCGCGCACCTCGCCGAAGCGGCCTACGGTTGGTTCGCCGGCGCCGAGTGCGCCGACGGCCTCGCGCTGTCCTTCGGCGCGGCGCAGCTTGACCACACCGCCAAGACCCTCGACCGTGCCGGGCCGAAGGTCGAGCGAAGCTTTCTCGGTCACCAGCTTGCGACGTTCGTTGTTATAGGCGTCCGACAGCAGCGTCGCGATCGGGATCTCGCTGAACTTGGGATCGCCGTAGAATTTTTCGCGGTCGGCGAAGGCGAGCTTGGCGCATTCGATCTGGAGATGGATGAATTCCGGCCCGGTCGGATCGAGCCCGTCGAGCGCAAAGCCCTTGAGCAGCGCGAGCTGCTGGAGTGTCACCGGACCCTGGCTCCAGACGCCGGCCTTGCAGACGGTGTAGCGGCCATAGTCGTAAGTGAGCGGTGCCTCGATCGTCGGCTGCCAGCGCGCCATGTCGTCGGCAGAGAGCACGCCGCGATGCGGCGAGCCGCTGACATCCATCACCTCTTGGGTGCGGCAGAACTTGTCGATGGCCTCCGCAACGAAACCTTGCGACCAGGCCTTTCGCGCGCGCTCGATCTCGGCGTCGCGGCCACCGCCGCCGCTCTCGGCTTCGCTGAGAATGCGGGCGTAGGTCGCAGCCAGCGTCTTGTTGGTGAAGAGCGTGCCGGGCCTCGGCACTTCACCATTGGGCAGATAGACCGCGGCCGAGGTCGGCCAATGCTTGCGGAAAAGCTGCTCGACGGTCTGGATCGTGGCGCAGGCGCGCTCGACCAGCGGATAGCCGTCACGCGCGTAGGAGATCGCCGGCTCCAGCACGTCGCGCACGCGCATCGTGCCGTAGTCGCGCAGCAGCATCATCCAGGATTCGAACGTGCCGGGGACGCAGGCCGCGAGCAGGCCGGTGCCGGGCACCATGTCGAGGCCTTCGCTCTTGTAGTGCGCGATGGTGGCGCGCGCCGGCGCCGGGCCCTGGCCGCAGATCACCTCGGTGCGTGCGCGTTTGACGTCATGCACGATGATGGGCACGTCTCCGCCCGGGCCGTTCAAATGCGGTTCCACGATCTGGAGCGTGAACGCGGTGGCGACGCCGGCATCGAAGGCATTGCCGCCCTTTTCCAGGATGGCCATGCCGACCGCGGTCGCGATCCAGTGTGTGGTGGCGACGACCCCGAACGTGCCCTCGATCTCGGGGCGCGTCGTGAAGGGATCGGGATTGACGTTGCTGGCCATGGGATTTCGCTACCTTATTTGTCGCGCGCGCAATTGATCACAGGCAATGCCGTGCCGCCAATGCGTGGACCGCATGGCACGCGCGCGTCACGCCGGGACCGGCGCGGTGTTCACCGCATGGCAGGCGACGCCTGCGATCAGTTCGGGGGCTTCCTTGCGGCAGAGATCGAATGCCAGCGGGCAGCGCGGATTGAAGGCGCAGCCGGGCGGCGGATGGATCGGATTCGGGATCTCGCCCTTCACCGGAATACGCTGGCGGCCCGACATTGCGAGATCGGGCACGGCGCCCAGCAGCATCTTGGTATAGGGCATGCGCGGTCGGGCGAACAGCTCGCGTCCCTCCGCGATCTCGACGATGCGGCCGAGATACATCACGCCGACGCGGCTCGCCATGTGGCGGACCACGGCGAGGTTGTGGCTGATGAACATGTAGGTCAGGCCGAATTTATCCTGGAGGTCGCGCATCAGGTTCAGGATCTGCGCCTGCACGGAGACGTCGAGCGCCGAGGTCGGCTCGTCGCAGACGATGAACTCCGCATCGGAGGCGAGCGCTCGCGCGATCGCGATACGCTGACGCTGGCCGCCGGAGAATTCGTGTGGAAATTTCAACCGGTCGTCGGGATGCAGCCCGACAAGGCTGAGCAGTTCGCCGACGCGCGCCTGGATATCGCGCTCACCCTGGATCAGGTCGAAAGCGCGGATCGGCTCGGAGATGATGGCATCGACCCGGAAGCGCGGGTTCAGGCTCGCATAGGGGTCCTGGAAGATCATCTGGATGCGGCGGCGCAGCTTCCGGCGCGCCTGCGCCTGCCGCGGATCGGTCATCGAAACGCCGTCGATCAGCACGTTGCCGGAACTCGGCGGCAGCAGGCCGACGACCATCCGCGCCACCGTGGTCTTGCCCGAGCCGGACTCGCCGACCAGCGCAAAGGTCTCGCCCTTCCTGATGTCGAAGCTAACGTGATCGACAGCCTTGAGATATTCGAGATGCCCGCATTCGAGTATGCGGTTGAGCCAGGGTTTTGAGACGTCGAAGACGCGGCGCAGATTTGTGGCCTGGACGAAAGGCGTGCTCATGCCGCGCTCTCCGCAGGCACGGTGTCGTAGAGATGGCAGGCAACGGACTGTGTGCCGCGCGATAGTGGCTCCGGCCGTTCAACCCGGCAGCGATCGAAGGCGAAGGCGCAGCGCGGATTGAACGAGCAGCCGCGCGGGATCGCCGACAGGCGCGGCATGGAGCCGGGGATCTGCACCAGGCGCTTGTCGTCCCCGGCAAGCGTCGGAATCGCGCCCATCAGGCCCTTGGCGTAAGGGTGCAGCGGATTCCTGACAACGTCCTGGACCGGGCCGATCTCGGCGACGCGGCCGGCATACATCACCGCGACGCGATCGGAGGTCTCCGCGATCACGCCCATGTCGTGGGTCACCAACATCACGGCGGTGCCGTGGTCGCGGCCGAGCCGCTTGATCAGCGAGATGATCTGGGCCTGCACGGAGACATCGAGCGCGGTGGTTGGCTCGTCCGCGATGATCAGCTCTGGCTCGGCGCAGATCGCCAGCGCAATCACGACGCGCTGGCGCATACCGCCGGAGAATTCGTGGGGATAGCCGTCGATGCGCTTTTCCGGTGCGGGAATGCCGACTTCGGCGAGCAGGTCGATGGCGCGGCGGCGCGCGGCCGTCTCGGACAGGTTCAGGTGGGTTTTGATCGTCTCGATGATCTGGTCGCCGACGCGGTAGAGCGGATTGAGCGAGGTGAGGGGATCCTGGAAGATCATGCCGATCCGTTTTCCCCGGATGCGGCGTATCTCCTCGGCGGGCAGATTGTCGATGCGCTGGCCGGCGAGACGAATCTCGCCGCCGGCGATGCGGCCGGGCGGATCGATCAGGCCGATCACCGCCAGGCCGGTGACGGACTTGCCGGCGCCGGATTCGCCGACCACGCCGAGCACCTCGCCCTTGGCGATGTCGAACGAGACGCCGTCGATCGCGCGCAGCGTGCCGCGGCGGGAGGCGAACTCGACCTGGAGATTGCGCACGGAGAGTACGGGTTCGGTCATGGGCGAGGCGTTTTCATCGAAGCTTTGCTCATCGAAGTTTCGGGTTGAGCGCATCGCGCAGCCAGTCGCCGAGCAGGTTGATCGACAGGATCAGCGCGGCAAGCGCGAGTCCGGGGAAGGCGACGATCCACCATTCGCCGGCGAAAAGGTAATTGTTGCCGATCCGGATCAGCGTGCCGAGCGACGGCATCGTGTCGGGCAGGCCGACGCCGAGGAACGACAGCGTCGCCTCGGTGATGATGGCGAGTGCGAGGTTGATGGTGGCGATGACCAGGATCGGTCCCATCGTGTTGGGCAGCACGTGCCGCAGCATGATCTTCGGCGCGGGCAGGCCGATCAGCTGCGCTGCGGCCACGTAGTCCTTGTTCTTCTCGACCATCACGGAACCGCGTACCGTCCGGGCATATCCGACCCAGAAACTGAGCCCGATCGAGATCACCAGCACCACCAGCATGCTGTTGGCATCCAGCCGGTTGCCGAGGATCGATTTCGCGATGCCGTTGACCAGTAGCGCGATCAGAATGGCCGGGAAGGTGAGCTGCACGTCGGCGATCCGCATGATCACGCCGTCGACCGCGCCCCCGAAATAGCCGGCGATCAGGCCGAGCGCGATTCCGAGCGCGCCGGCGAAGACCACGCCGGCGACGCCGACGGCGAGCGAGATGCGCAAGCCATAGAGGATGGCGGAGAACACGTCGCGGCCCTGCTCGTCGGTGCCGAGCAGGAACGGACTCTGGCCGTCGGCGGTCCAGAGCGGTGAGATCCGCGAGTTCATCAATTGCAGCTGCGCCGGATCGAACGGGTTCTGCACCGCAAGCGCGGATGCAAAGATCGCGAGCAGGAAGAACAGCACGGTAATGGCCGCCGCCACCATGGTCAGCTTGGAGCGGCGGAACGAATAGAAGATGTCACTGTCGAGCGCGCGACTGAGCCAGCTGCGGGCGGCATGCGTCGGCAGCGTGCTCTGCTTGTCGGAATTTGAGGCGACTGCATCGGACATTGAGGCTGCCTTATGCGGCGCGGCCGATGGTCGAGCGCAGGCGCGGATCGACCACGGTGTAGAGGATGTCGACCACCAGATTGATGGTGACGAAAATCAGAGAGACCATCAGCAGGTAGGCGGCCATAATCGGGATATCGACGTTTTGCACGGCCTGCACGAACAGAAGTCCCATGCCGGGCCATTGGAATACAGTTTCGGTGATGATCGAAAATGCAATAACCGAGCCAAACTGCAGTCCGGCCACCGTGATGACGGGAATGAGCGTGTTCTTCAGCGCGTGGCCGAAATGGACGGCGCGGGTGGTCAGCCCGCGGGCCCGAGCGAAGCGAATATAGTCGGTCCGAAGCACTTCCAGCATCTCCGCGCGCACCAGCCGCATGATCAGGGTCATCTGGAACAGGCCGAGCGTGATCGAGGGCATGATCAGCGCCTTCAGGCCCGACAGCGTGAGCAGCCCCGTCGTCCACCAGCCGAGCTTGACCACCTCGCCGCGACCGAATGAGGGCAACCAGCCCAATGTCACCGCGAACAGATAGATCAGGAGAATGCCGATCAGGAAAGTCGGCAACGAGATGCCGATCAGCGAAACCGCCTGGAATAATTTGGCGAGCACGGTGTCGCGCTTAAGCGCCGAATAGACGCCCATCAGGATGCCGAACACCATTGCGAATACGGTCGCGCAGATCGCAAGTTCCAGCGTCGCCGGCATGCGCTCCATCAACAGCGCCGAGACCGGCTGGCGGAATTGATAGGAGACGCCGAATTTGAACTGCGCGGCGTTGCCGAAATAGCGGACGAACTGCACCGGTACGGGATCATCGAGGCCGAGCGATTTGCGCACGGCTTCGCGTTCGGCCGCCGACGTATCGATCGAGACGATCTGGTTGACCGGGTCGCCGGCGAAGCGGAACATCGAGAACGCGATGATGCCGACGGCGAACATGACGCCGATGGCCTGAACGGCGCGGCGAAGAGTGAAAGCGAGCATGCCTTCCACCGTCCTTGGGTGTGCGTTTGGCTGACGCCGTTGTCAGCCGGAAAAGGAAAGGTCCCGGAAGCCTGACGCTGCCGGGACCTCGTGTTCAACCGACGCTATTCCTTCTTGGTCGCCCAGTGGAACATGACTAGATTGTCGGCGCGCTGCGGCAGGTTAACCTTCTTCGATACGCCCCAGGCCAGCGCCTGCTGGTGCAGCGGGATGTAGGACCAGTCCTTGTTGCCGATCTCGTAGGCCTGCTTGATCAGCTGGTTGCGCTTGGCGGTGTCGGTTTCGACCAGCACCTTGTCGGTGATGGCGTCGAACTCCTTGTTGCAGTACCCGCCGAGATTGGCTTCACCGCGCGAGGATTTCGCATCGTCGCGGCAGCCCATAATGTCATAGAGCACGTTGTGGGAGTCCATCGTGCTCGGCGTCCAGCCCAGCATGTAGAACGAGGTCTGGTAGCCGCCCTGCTTCAACACCTTGGCGAAGTATTGCGCCTTCGGCTGCGCCAGCAGATTGATCTTGACGCCGATGCGGGCGAGCATGCCGACGACGGCTTGGCAGATCGCGGCATCGTTGACGTAACGATCGTTCGGGCAATCCATGGTGACCTCGAAGCCGTCGGGGTACCCGGCCTCGGTCAGGAGCTTCTTGGCGCCATCAGGGTCGAATTTCGGCCGGGTGAACTCCTTGGACAGCAGGAACAATTCCGGAGCGATCATCAACGCCGACGGCGTCGCCAGCCCGCGCATCACGCGCGTCTTGATCAGCTCGATGTCGATCGCCTTGTAGAAGGCCTCGCGGACGCGGATGTCCTTGAATGGGTTCTTGCCCTTGATGCTGGAGTAGAGCAACTCGTCGCGGACCTGATCGAAGCCGATGAAGATGGTGCGCAGCTCCGCCCCCTTCAGCACCTGGGCGTTCGGGCTCGAATCGACGCGGGAGATGTCCTGGATCGGCACCGGCTCGATGACGTCGACTTCGCCCGACAGCAGCGCGGCGACGCGGGTGGCGTCGGAGGCGATCGGGGTGAAGATGATCTCCTTCAGGTTACCTTCGACCTTGCCCCAGTAATTTGGATTGGCCTTGAACAAGGTCTTCACGCCGGGCTGATGGCTCTCGATGACGAAGGGACCGGTGCCGTTCTCGTGGAGCGAGGCGTAGCTCGGCGTGGTCGCCGCCACCGGCGTCGGATCGACGACGTTGTTCTCCTCGGCCCATTTCTTGTCCATGATGTACCAGACATCCCACGCGTTATGCAGGATGGGATTGGGCGAGGGCAGGACGAAATCGACGGTGTAGTCGTCGACCTTGACCACCTTGACGTCGGGGGCAAGGCGGGTCTGCATATTCGACCCCTTCTTGCGGACGCGATCTGCGGAGAACACCACGTCGTCGGCGGTGAAGGGGTCGCCGTTGTGGAACTTCACGCCCTTGCGCAAATGGAAGCGCCAGCGGGTCGGCTCCGGAGTTTCCCAGCTCTCCGCCAGCGCCGGGATGATCTTGAGGTTCTTGTCGCGCGCGGTGAGGCCTTGATAGACGTGACCGAGATGGGCGTGAGTGGTGCTCTCGTTGAGGGTATAGGGATCGAGCGACTTCAGGTCACCCTGGTTGGCATAGCGTAGCGTCTGGCTCGACGCCGACGAGACCGTCAACGCAAGCGTACCGGCGAGCGTCGCCGCAAACAGACTTCGACCGACTGACATTCTTGACCCTCTCCACTCTGCCGCGCCGGTGATTTTTTGATTGTTCGGCGGGCGGTTGAACCATGTTGCCCAGAGTTCTCGACCCGTGCAAGCGCCATTCCAGCAAGGAACGCGCCAAGTTGCGCCGCTGTGCAGCAATGCTGACCGACAATCGGACCGCGAGGCGGATTTTGATTGACCATATCTGCCGATCGTGGAGGCCGGTGCCCGGCCACCTGTCTCAGGTCGCTTGCGTTGCACACCGTCTCGCGGTGATACTGCGACAGGCCGCTCGAATCTCATCTGGAGGGGACATGAAAGTTAACATCGAAATCGACTGTACCCCCCTCGAGGCCCGCCAGTTCTTCGGTTTGCCCGACGTGTCGCCGATGCAGACGGCGGTGATGGACAAGCTGCAGCAGCAGGTTTTGAGCAATATCGAGAAAGTCTCGCCGGAATCGCTGATCCAGAGCTGGTTCACCTTCGATCCCAAGATCGCCGAGCGGTTTCAGGACATGTTCGTCACCATGGCCGGTCTCGGCAGCCCGCGCAGCGGCGACAAGAAGAAATAAATGTCGCCCGGGCCGGACGAGCCGCAGGCGTCGGGCCGGCTTCGTCCGCCGAGCCTCGGCCTGCTGCTGGCCGAAGCCCGTGGACTTTTCGAATTCAACGCCAGCCTGATGCTGTCGCCGCTCCTGATGCGCGCACCCAGAGGCGACGGCCATCCGGTGCTGGCGCTGCCGGGCTTTCTCGCCAGCGATCTCTCCATGGTGCCGATGCGGCGCTATCTCAGCGAGCTCGGCTATGAGGCGCATGCCTGGCGGATGGGGCGCAATCTCGGTGGGCTGGGGCGGATGAGGGAGGCCTTGCGCACGCGCCTTGCCGAAATCCACGCCACGAGCGGACGCAAGGTCAGCCTGGTCGGTTGGAGTCTCGGCGGCGTCTACGCCCGCGATCTCGCGCTCCAGGCGCCCGAGATGGTCCGTTACGTCGTCACGCTCGGCAGCCCGTTTGCCAACGACGTGCGGGCGACCAACGCCACGCGGCTCTACGAAGCGTTGTCCGGCGATCGTGTCGAGGATTTTGCCGAACTGCGCGAGGCGATCGCCGGCGATCTGCCGATGCCGGCGACGTCGATCTATTCGCGCGCCGACGGTGTCGTGAACTGGCGAACCTGCTTGTTGCGCCCCTCCGACCGCGCCGAGAACATCGAGGTTCACCTGGCGAGCCATATCGGGCTCGGCGTGAACCCCGCGGCGCTGTGGGCCGTGGCGGACCGCCTGTCGCAACCGGAGGGGGAATTCTGGCCGTTCGACCGGGCTGGGCCGTTTGCCATTGCATATGCCCCGCCGGAACGGGCAGTATCGGCCTGACGAGAAGCGCCGGCAAAGGCGCCCGTCAAAATTAGCGGAGGGAACTATGGCTGACGGTAAGAAGCTGTCGTCGCTGGACGCATCATTTCTCTATCTGGAAACGCCGGAGATGCCGATGCATGTCGGCAGCATGGCGATTTTTCGCCTGCCTGACGACTACAAGGGCGACTTCTTCGAAGACTTCAAGGCGATGATCGTCTCGCGCCTGCACATCGCGCCGATCCTGAAGGCGCGGCTGGAGAAGGCGCCGCTCGATATCGATCATCCCTCCTGGGTCGAGGACGACCAGTTCGACATCGACCGCCACATCTTCCGTGCCAGCCTGCCGCAGCCGCGCGACCGCGCCACGCTCGAGCGCATCGTCGGCTGGATGCACGCCAAGCTCTTGAACCGCGCCCGGCCGCTCTGGGAGTTCTACGTGTTCGAAGGCATGAAGGACAACGAGGTCGGGCTCTATTCCAAGATGCACCATGCCGCCATCGACGGCGGCGCCGGGGCGGCGCTGACCAACATGATCTACGATATCTCGCCCACCCCCCGGAAGGTCGATCCGCCGACGGCGGGAGCTAAGCCCGGACAGGAGCCGCGCGACATCGCCGCCAACCTGCTCGATTCCTATCAGCAGCTCTTCAACCAGCCGCTCGATGCCTCGGCGGCCGCGAAGAACCTGCAACTGCCGCGCACCGGCAAGAGCGACATCGGCTCGATCCTGTTCGACAATGCGATGTACCAGATCGAGAGCGCGGTGCGCTTCGCCGGCAACATCCCGACCATGGTCAAGAGCGTCTCCGACGTGCTCGGCAAAATCTCCGATCCGAAATCCCGGGAAAGCCTCGCCAGCATGGTGTCGCCGCCGACCATGCTGAACAAGACGATTTCCTCGGAACGCAGCTTTGCCGGCGTCTCGATCTCGCTGTCGCGTTCAAAGGCGCTCGCCAAGCAGGCCGGCGGCAAGCTCAACGACGTGGTGCTGGCGCTCGCCTCCGGCGTGGTCCGGCGCTACCTCCAGCAATATGGCACGCTGCCGGCGAAATCGCTGACCGCCGCCGTGCCGATCTCGCTGCGCGAGGAAGGCAACACCGAGGCCAACAACCAGGTGTTCGGCATGATCTGCTCGATCGCGACCAATATCGACGATCCCAAGGCGCGGCTGGAGGCGATCATCGCGCAGTCGACCAAGTCCAAGGAGATGTCGCATCCGTTGCGGGCCCTGATGCCGCAGATTTCCAACATCTCGATGCTGGGTGCGCCGATGATGGTGCAGGTTCTGGCGCTGCTCTACAGCCGCTCGAACCTGTCGGACGTGCTGCCGCCGGCGGCCAACATCACGGTGTCCAACGTGCCGGGGCCGCGGCAGACGCTCTATGCCGCCGGCGCGGAGCTGTTGCACATCTTCCCGGTGTCGATCTCGACGCATGGGCAGGCGCTCAACATCACCGTGCAGAGCTATCGCGACCAGCTCGACTTCGGCTTCATCGTCGGCGCCAACATCATTCCGCACGTGCAGGTGATGTGCGACATGCTGCCGGAGGAGTTTGCCGCGCTGGAGGCGGCCTACGCGCCGCCGGCGGCCGACGTCAAGGGCGCCGCAGAGTAGGAATAGTGCGATGATTGAAATGCCACCGCTCAAGTTCGTGCAGACGAACGGAATCCGTATGGGCTACTACGAGGCGGGCCCGGTCAGCGACAAGCCGCCGATCGTGCTGTGCCACGGCTGGCCGGAACTCGCATTCTCCTGGCGTCACCAGATCAAGGCGCTGAGCGAGGCCGGCATCCGGGTGATCGCGCCGGACCAGCGCGGCTATGGCGCGACCGACCGGCCCGAGCCGGTCGAGGCCTACGACATCGAACATCTGACCGGCGACCTCGTCGGGCTCCTCGATCATCTCCAGATCGACAAGGCCATCTTCGTCGGTCACGACTGGGGCGGCTTCATCGTCTGGCAGATGCCGCTGCGGCACATCGACCGGGTTGCGGGGGTGGTCGGCATCAACACGCCTCATACCAACCGTGCCTGGGTCGATCCGATCGAGCTGCTGCGCGCTCGCTTCGGCGACAAGATGTACATCGTGCAGTTCCAGGATCCGGCGCATGAACCCGACAGGATCTTCGGCAGTCGCGTCGAGCAGACATTCGATGCATTCATGCGCAAGCCGGCGCCGCGCCCGCCCGATGCGCCGGCAGAGGAAGTGATTGCCGGCGTGGGTGCTTCGCCGCGGGTCAATCTGGCGTTTCCGCAGATGATTGCGGCTTACGACGCGAAGCACGATCCGCGCACGCCGATCCTGTCGCCGGAAGAGAAAAAGGTGTTCGTCGACAATTTCACCAGAACGGGCTTCACCGGCGGCATCAACTGGTACCGCAACATGTCGCGCAACTGGATTCGCGCCGAAGGGCTCGATCATACGGTGCGCGTGCCGTCGCTGATGATCATGGCCGAGAACGACGCGGTGCTGCCGCCGTCTTCCGCCGATGGCATGGACAAGCTCATTCCCGATCTCGAAAAATATCTGGTCCGCGACAGCGGCCATTGGACGCAGCAGGAGAAGCCGGAAGAGGTCAGCGCCAAGCTGATCGAATGGCGTAGAAAGCGGTTTGGCTAGCGCTCGTCGTTGCGAACTCGTCATTGCGAGGAGCGAAGCGACGAAGCAATCCAGACTGCTTCCGGGGATATATTCTGGATTGCTTCGCTTCGCTCGCAATGACGACATTGAGGCAGGGGGGACTACATTTCAATGTCATCCAAGAACCGTCTGGACCCGATTCCGCAGCCGCCGACCAAGCCAGTGGTCGGCAACATGCTGTCGCTGGATTCGGCCGCGCCGGTGCAGCACCTGACCCGGCTTGCCAAGGAGCTCGGGCCGATCTTCTGGCTCGACATGATGGGCTCGCCGATCGTCGTCGTCTCCGGCCACGATCTCGTCGAGGAGCTCTCCGACGAGAAGCGCTTCGACAAGACGGTGCGCGGCGCGCTGCGCCGCGTGCGCGCGGTCGGCGGCGACGGCTTGTTCACGGCCGACACCCGCGAGCCGAACTGGAGCAAGGCGCACAACATCCTGCTCCAGCCGTTCGGCAACCGCGCCATGCAGTCCTATCACCCGAGCATGGTCGATATCGCCGAGCAGCTCGTCAACAAATGGGAACGGCTCAACGCCGACGACGAGATCGACGTCGTCCATGACATGACCGCGCTGACGCTGGACACGATCGGCCTGTGCGGCTTCGAGTACCGCTTCAACTCGTTCTACCGGCGCGACTACCATCCCTTCGTCGAGTCGCTGGTTCGCTCGCTCGAAACCATCATGATGACGCGCGGCCTTCCGCTCGAGCAGTTTTGGATGCAGAAGCGCCGGAAGACGCTCGCCGAGGACGTCGCCTTCATGAACAAGATGGTCGACGAGATCATCGCCGAGCGCCGCAAGAGCGCGGAAGGGATCGACGACAAGAAGGACATGCTCGCCGCGATGATGACCGGCGTCGACCGCTCGACCGGCGAGCAGCTCGACGACATCAACATCCGCTACCAGATCAACACGTTCCTGATCGCGGGCCACGAGACCACCAGCGGCCTGCTGTCCTACACGCTCTACGCTCTGCTCAAGCACCCGGACATTCTCAAGAAGGCCTATGACGAGGTCGACCGCGTCTTCGGCCCCGATGTCAATGCCAAGCCGACCTACCAGCAGGTGACGCAGCTCACCTACATCACGCAGATACTCAAGGAAGCTCTGCGGCTGTGGCCGCCGGCGCCGGCCTATGGCATCTCGCCGCTGAACGACGAGACCATCGGCGGCGGCAAGTACAGGCTCAGGAAGGGCACCTTCATCACCATCCTGGTGACGGCGCTGCATCGCGATCCCTCGGTCTGGGGACCGAATCCCGACGCCTTCGATCCCGAGAATTTCAGCCGCGAGGCGGAGGCCAAGCGGCCGGTTAATGCCTGGAAGCCGTTTGGCAACGGCCAGCGCGCCTGCATCGGACGCGGTTTTGCGATGCACGAGGCGGCACTCGCGCTCGGCATGATCCTCCAGCGCTTCAAGCTGATCGACCATCAGCGCTATCAGATGCATCTGAAAGAAACGCTGACGATGAAGCCGGAAGGCTTCAAGATCAAGGTACGTCCGCGCGCCGATCGCGAGCGCGGTGCTTATGGCGGGCCGATCGCAGCTGCAGTTTCAGCGCCGAGAGCACCGCGTCAGCCGACGACGCGGCCCGGCCACAATACGCCGATGCTGGTGCTGTACGGCTCCAACCTCGGCACGGCCGAGGAACTCGCGACGCGCATGGCCGACCTTGCCGAGATCAACGGCTTTGCCGTGCATCTCGGGCCGCTCGACGATTACGTCGGCAAGCTGCCGCACGAGGGCGGCGTGCTGATCATCTGCGCCTCATATAACGGCGCGCCGCCTGACAATGCGACGCAATTCGTCAAATGGCTCGGCGACGATCTGCCGAAGGATGCCTTTGCCAATGTGCGCTACGCCGTGTTCGGCTGCGGCAACAGCGATTGGGCGGCGACCTATCAATCGGTGCCGCGCTTCATCGACGAGCAATTGTCGAAGCGTGGTGCGCGCGCGGTCTATCCGCGCGGCGAGGGCGATGCGCGCAGCGATCTCGACGGCCAGTTCCAGAAATGGTTCCCGGCGGCCGCGCAGGTCGCCACCAAGGAATTCGGTATCGACTGGAATTTTACCCGCACCGCGGAGGACGATCCGCTCTATGCGATCGAGCCGGTGGCTGTGACCGCCGTCAACACCATCGTCGCGCAGGGCGGTGCTGTCGCGATGAAGGTGCTGGTCAATGACGAGCTTCAGAACAAGTCCGGCGCCAATCCGTCCGAGCGTTCGACGCGCCATATCGAGGTGCAGCTGCCGTCCAACATCACTTACCGCGTCGGCGATCATCTGAGCGTGGTCCCGCGCAATGATCCGACGCTGGTGGATTCGGTCGCCCGCCGCTTCGGCTTCCTGCCGGCGGACCAGATCAGGCTTCAGGTCGCCGAAGGCCGGCGCGCGCAGCTGCCGGTCGGCAATGCCGTCTCGGTCGGACGCCTGCTCAGCGAGTTCGTCGAGCTGCAGCAGGTGGCGACACGGAAGCAGATCCAGATCATGGCCGAGCACACCCGCTGCCCGGTCACCAAGCCCAAGCTGCTGGCCTTCGTTGGCGAGGAGGCCGAGCCGCTCGAGCGTTATCGCACCGAGATTCTGGTCAGGCGCAAATCGGTGTTCGACATGCTGCTCGAATATCCGGCCTGCGAGTTGCCGTTCCACGTTTACCTGGAAATGCTCTCGCTGCTGGCGCCGCGCTACTATTCGATTTCGTCCTCGCCGTCGGTGGACCCGGCGCGGTGCAGCGTCACGGTCGGCGTGGTCGAAGGGCCGGCCGCCTCCGGACGCGGAGTCTACAAGGGCATCTGCTCGAATTATCTCTCCAACCGGCGCGCGGGCGATGCGATCTATGCCACCGTGCGCGAGACCAAGGCCGGCTTCCGGCTCCCGGATGAGTCATCCGTGCCGATCATCATGATCGGCCCGGGCACCGGACTGGCGCCGTTCCGCGGCTTTCTCCAGGAGCGCGCCGCGCGCAAGACGAAAGGAGCCGCCCTCGGTCCGGCCATGCTGTTCTTCGGCTGCCGCCATCCCGACCAGGATTTTCTCTACGCGGAGGAGCTGAAGGGGCTGGCGGCAAGCGGCATCACCGAGCTCTTCACGGCGTTCTCGCGTGCAGATGGACCGAAGACCTATGTGCAGCACATGCTTGCCGCGCAGAAGGACAGGGTCTGGCCGCTGATCGAGCAGGGCGCGATCATCTATGTCTGCGGCGATGGCAGCAGGATGGAGCCCGACGTGAAGGCCGCTCTCGTTGCGATCCATCGCGAGAAGAGCGGCAGCGACGCCGCCACGGCTGCGCGCTGGATCGAGGAGATGGGCGCGAAGAACCGCTATGTGCTGGACGTCTGGGCGGGAGGGTGATTGTTCGTCCGATCGTGCTAAAGCTCTCCCATGATTCCCTGGGAAAAGATCGACACCGCAAAAATCCCCGGCTCCGACGAGGAGCTCCGCCTGATGCGGCGGGGCAAGGAGTTCTCCATCAAGCTCGGCACCAACGAGCTGATGAACAACCGCCTGTCGGGCTCTGAGGCCGCGCTCGCAACGCTGGCAGCGAAGCAGATCGAGACGGTCGCAAAGCCCGTTGTGCTCATCGGTGGTCTCGGCATGGGCTTTACGCTGCGCGCGGCGCTCACCGTGCTGGGAAGCAAGGCCAAGATCGTGGTCTCCGAGCTCGTGCCGGCGGTGGTCGCCTGGGCGCGCGGCCCGATGGCCGAGGTCTTTGGCGACAGTCTCGATGATGGCAGGGTGAGCATCCGGGAGACTGATGTTGGCGAGATCATCCGCGCACAGCGGTCGGTCTTCGACGCCATTCTTCTCGACGTCGACAACGGGCCGGAGGGGCTGACCCGGAAGGGCAATGACGCACTCTACGATGCGAGCGGGTTGAAGGCGGCGAAGGCGGCGCTGCGTCCGGGCGGCGTGCTCGCCGTCTGGTCGTCGGGACCCAACCCGGCCTTCACCAAGCGCCTCGGCAGCGCCGGCTTCGACGTCAACGAAGTCAATGTTCGCGCCACCGGCAGAGGCGGTGGCGCGCGCCATGTGATCTGGATGGCTAGGAAGGCTTAAGTCGCCTTTTTGACTATGCTGCCTGCGCCGCCGCCCCATGGGCGTGCTTGTCGATGGCGCGGATGATCTCGGGCCAGAAGCGCATCGGCAGCGCATGGCCCATGCCGTCGATCATCAACAGCTTTGCGCCGGGAATCGACTCTGCGGTGTCCTTGCCGCCTTCGGGCCGCACCAGCGGATCGACGGTGCCGTGAATGACCAGCGTCGGCGTTTTCACGCCATGCAGCCGCTCCTTGCGGCTGCCGGAGGCGAGCACGGCGCGGAGCTGCCGGCCGACGCCGGCCGGATTGAGGCCGCGTACGAACACGCGCTCGGCACGATCGGGGTCGAGCGCTTCCTCTTCCGGAAAGGACCCGGCGCGCAGCACCTTCCAGGTCTCGCCGAAGCGGACGATGAACTCCTCCTTGCTGCGCGGCGGCGGTGCCATCAGCATTGCAGAGGCCTCGCGTGTCGGCGGCGGCACGCGCGGATTGCCTGTCGTCGACATGATCGAGGTGAGCGAGCGCACGCGCTCGGGAAACGACAGCGTCACCTCCTGCGCGATCATGCCGCCCATGGAGGCACCAACCAGATGCGCGGACTTGATGCCGAGCGCATCCATCAGGCCGACCGTGTCCTTCGCCATGTCGATCAGCTTGTAGGTTGCGGCGACGGGAATCCTGAGGAAGCGCAGCTTCAACAGCTCGATCGGCGTCAGGCGTTTGCCGCCCGTCAGATGGCTCGACTTGCCGATGTCGCGATTGTCGAAGCGGATCACGCGAAAGCCATGCACGGCGAGCTGCTCGCAGAACGCATCGTCCCAGTGGATCATCTGCGCCCCGAGCCCCATGATCAACAGCAGCGGCTCGGCATTGTCGTTGCCAAAAATCTCGTAGCAGATGTCGATGCCGTTGGCGCGGATGGTCTGGGGTGGCTGATGGGTGGTCACGGGCGCGTTCCCTCCTGCTGATCGATGCTGTATCGCACGGTTTCCCGCCGCAAAGAAGCGGCGTGCGTATTAGCGCACCCGCTGCTTGGCGGTTGACCGGCACCGCGCAACGGTGTGGTATGGCGAAAAAAGAAGGGCATCGCAGCTCTCGATACCAGGAGGACGCCGATGACCGACAAGACCAATGACCCGGTCGCCATGTGGCAGAAGATGATGGGTGAGATGGAGAAGGGGTTCAACTCCTTCGCCAACCAGGCCATGTCGTCGCCCGAATTTTCACAGGCGATGAACCGCGCGGGAGGGGTTGCTGCAGGTGCTCAGAAGCAACTCGGCGAGCTCATGGAAAAATATCTGGTCTCCATGAACCTGCCCAGCCGCGATCAGGTCACTGGCCTTGCCGAAAGGTTGCAAGCCATCGAAGGCCAGATCGGTGAGATCAAGTGGCTGCTGACCCAGATGGCGGCAGGTTCCGGCGTGTCTCAGGGCTCCGATACGGCATTGCGACCGCCGCGCACAAAGCGTCCGCCGTCCGAGGGCGGAGAGCAGACATGAATGCAGCCACCGGACTAGATTTCGCATCGATCCCGGATCGCATCCAGTCCGAGGTGCAGCGCGCAATCCAGCGCAGCATCAAGGGCGTCGAATATTTCTCGACTTCGGGCCCTTCGCTCGGCTCGACGCCAAAGGACGTGCTGCATTCGCGCGGCACCATGAGCCTCTATCACTACCGACCGATGTCCGACGAGATCTACCGCGTGCCGGTCTTGATCGTGATGGCGACCACCAATCGCGGCTACATCCTCGATCTCGTGCCTGGCCAGAGCTTCATCGAATTCCTGCTCAAGCGCGGCTACGACGTCTACATGCTGGACTGGAGCGCGCCGCGGCCCGAGGAGAAGAGCCTGCGCATGGAGGACTACGTCCTTGACTTCATCCCGGACTGCGTCCGCCGCGTGCAAGCGGATTCCGGCGAGCAGGACGTCTCCGTGATCGGCTATTGCTTCGGCGGCGTGCTGTCGCTGCTCTACGGCTCGATCCACAAGGACGGGCCGATGAAGAATTTGATCTGCTTCACCACGCCGATCGACTTTCGCGAGATGAAGCTGTTCTCAAATTTTTCCGACCGCCGCTATTTCGACGTCGACCGTCTCGTCGACAGCGTCGGCAACGTGCCGCCGGAAATGATCCTGTCCTCGTTCGAGATGCTGCGCCCGGCCTCGCGCACGGTGAGCCAGATCCAGCTCTGGGAAAACATCTGGAACGACGAGTTCGTGAAGTCGTACCGCATGTTCGACCGCTGGGCGACCGACACGCTGCCGCTTGCGGGCGAGTATTTCCGCGCCATCACCAAGGACCTGATGTGGGACAACAAGCTGTTCAACGACACCATGTCGGTCGGCGGCCGCGCGGCGAAGCTCGAAGACATCAAGGTGCCGTTCCTGCATGCGGTCGCCGAGCACGATCACATCGTGCCGTATGACGCCGCAAAGCACCTGATCGCGAAGATCGGGTCCGATGACAAGGAAGAGGTGATGCTGAAGGGCGGTCACGTCTCGCTTGTTGCCGGCGCCAACGCTGTGAAACGGCTGTGGCCGAAACTGGATACCTGGCTGGGGAAGAGATCGACATGAGTGAGCAGCGTTCCTATCCGCGTCAGGTCAAGACCGACGCCGGCGATATCGACATCCGCCTGATGTCGCCTGCGGACGAGGCCGCGATGCTCGCGTTCGGCAAGGGCCTGCCGACCCATGATCTGTTGTTCCTGCCGCGCAACATCAGCGAGCCGAAGGTGCTCTCGGCCTGGGTCAAGGAGATCGAGCGCGGCGCGATTACCAGCCTGCTCGCAGTCAGGGACGCCAAGGTCGTCGGCTGTGGCACGCTGGTGCGCGATCCGCATTCCTGGTCGCCCCATGTCGGCGAGATCCGGATGGTTGTTTCCCTCGACGTGCGCGGGAAGGGAGTGGGGCGGGCGCTGTCGCAGGAGACCTTTGCGCTCGCGCTCGGCGCCGGCCTGGAAAAGCTTTCGGTCCAGATGACAGTCGACCAGCAGGCGGCGATCGCCCTTTTCGAGAGCCTCGGCTTCAAGGCCGAGGCGCTGCTGCGGGACCATGTCCGGGACGTCGACGGCAAGACCCACGACATCGTCGTGCTCGGGCACAATATTGCGCAGGTCCAGGCCCAGATGGAGGCTTACGGGCTGCCAGGCGCCGTCCAGCACTAAAGGCGCCGTCCAGCATTAGGGGCCGCCGGTGCGTTTTCCGGGAACCCGTCTGGCCAGGGAGGCGCCAGATTGCCTCCCATTAAGGCTGTTCACGATTTCGTGATATCGCAGTGCAATACGAATATTGCATCGCACCATTAATTATGTCATATAAGCCGTGCCCCGGGCCAATGAGGACGGGGTGAGCCCATAGCTCAACCCAATGAGGATGGAGAGAACCCCATGACCACCGAAACCAACACTGCCTTCGAAGGCTTCAAGGACGCTTTCAAGAACATCCAGAACCTGGAAGTTCCCGAGGCCGCCCGCGAGTTCGTCATGAAGTCTGCCAACACCGCCAAGGACCGTGCTGCCGAGGTGTTCGCTGGCTCCGAGCGCGTGACCGCCGCCGTCGAGAACGCGGTGACCGAGTCCGTCACCGAGGCCGGCAAGATCAGCCGCAACATCCAGCAGGCGATCTACGAGGACGCCGAGGCGTTCTTCTCGGGCATCGACAAGCTCGCGTCCGCCAAGTCGATCAGCGAAGCCGTCGAGATCCAGTCGAGCCTGCTCCGCGCCCGCGGCGAAGTCTTCGTCTCGCGCGCCAAGGCGACCGCCGACTATGTCGGCAAGCTCGCCGCCAACGGTGCGAAGTCCGCTCAGGACAATTTTTCCAAGGTCTACACCAAGACCGCCTGATACGGCATCCTGAGTACAAACTGAAATTTGAGGCCCGCTTCGGCGGGCCTTTGTTTTTGCGCTGCCGTCATTGCGAGTGAAGCGAAGCAATCCAGCCCGTCTCGGTGGAAAGACTCTGGATTGCTTCGCTTCACTCGCAATGACGAGTAGGGTGATGCAGTGATGACCCCGCCCGCCACTTTCTCATTCGACAGCCCTGGTGACGCCGAACGCGCGGCGGAGCTTCGCCGCGTGAAAGCACTGGCGACGCTGGTGCTGGCCTCGACGCTTGCCCTGTTCGTCGTCGCGAAATGGCTTCTGCCAGTGCATCCCGTGTTCGGCTTCATCGCGGCCTTCGCGGAAGCTGCGACCATCGGCGGGCTTGCCGACTGGTACGCGGTGGTCGCGCTGTTCAAGCGGCCGCTCGGCCTGCCGATCCCGCACACCGCGATCATCCAGAGCAATCAGGCCCGCATCGCCGACAAGCTCGGCGAGTTCATCCAGGTGCATTTCCTCGAGGCCGGCCCGGTCGAGGCCAAGCTGAGGGAGATCGATTTCGGCTCTTTCGTCGCCGATTGGCTGCGCGACCGCAAGCGCAGCGATGATCTCGCGCGTTTCGCGTTGCGCCTGCTGCCGGAGGCCGTCTCCGCGACGGAAAGCTCAGGTCTGATGACCTTCATCATTCGCCGCATGTCCTCGCAGCTGCAGGCGATCGACCTTGCGCCGCTCGCGGCCGGTACGCTGCGCGGCTTCGTCGCGGAAGGGCGGCATCAGATCCTGTTCGATGATCTCCTGCGCGTGATGCACGAGACGCTGAACCAGAAAGAGACGATGGCGATGATCCGCGAGAAGGTGCGCGCGGAGTTGCCGACCCTGCTCAATCTCTATCGCGCCGACAAATTTCTGGTGAACAAGATCGTGGCCTCCGCCACCGCATTCTTCAACGAGGTGCGCAGTGATCCCAAGCATCCGTTCCGCGGCGAGTTCGATCGTATGGTGCTGAGCTTCGTCGACCGGCTCGGCACCGACCAAGCCTATATCGATCGTATCGACAGCTTGAAGCGCGACCTGCTGGCGCGGCCGGAGCTTGCCGATCTCGCCCGCACCGTCTGGACCAACACGCGTTCGTTCATCGAGCGCAGTGCGAGCGGCGAGACCCAGGTGCTGCAGCATCATCTCGCCGGCATGTTCGTCTCCGCGGGCGAGGCGCTCGCCGGCGATGCCGAGCTCCGCGGCGAGATCAACAAGGGTCTGGTGGCGGTGCTGCGCAGCTTCGTTGCGGATCAGAAAAGCGGCGTCTCGACCTTCATTTCCGACCAGGTCAAGGCGTGGGATATGGCGCAGCTGATTTCGCTGATTGAAATCAATATCGGCCGCGACCTGCAATACATCCGCTTCAACGGTTCGCTGATCGGCGGGCTCGCAGGTCTTGCGCTCTACTCCGTAGAATTCCTGCTTCGATGGTTGTGACTTTTGCGTCACGGACGCTGGCATTCACGCGCGGGCCTATTGTCGCCTTGGGCTTCACCCGCTTGAATGTCCGGAACCGGCCGCCTAGCTGATTCATGCTGCGTTGCGGAACGTTCAAGAAGCCGGACTGTTGGAATTTGTACCCATTTGCCGGCATCGCAACCGGTAGCCTTTTCAGCAATTCTTCCCAGGGGACCATTGATGACCGCTACTGCCCAGACTCTGCGTCCGCCGTCCCGTACCCTGATGTTCCTGGAAGGGCGCGCGATCCACGAGTTCGGCGCGTTCCTCGGCGCGCTGCCGCTGCTGAGCCTCTCGCCCCGCGGCGATGGGCATCCGGTGCTGGTGTTCCCGGGCCTCGTGGCCTCCGACGCGTCGACGCGCGCGCTGCGCTCGTTCCTGACCAGCAAGGGCTATGCGGCAAGCGGCTGGCGCCAGGGCCGCAACTACGGCCTGCGCGAGGGCGTGCAGCATGCGATGGTCGATCTCGTGCACGAGCTCAGCGACAAGCATGGCCGCAAGATCAGCCTGGTCGGCTGGAGCCTCGGCGGCCTTTATGCGCGCCAGCTCGCCAAGATGATGCCGGCGCGCGTGCGCCAGGTGATCACGCTCGGCAGCCCCTTCGCGGGCGATCCCCGTTCGACCAATGCCTGGCGCGTCTATGAATGGGCGAGCGGGCGGAAGTCCGACGAGGTCGATCCGCAGTTCGGCGGCGAGCTCGCCGTCCCGCCGCCGGTGCCGACCACCGCCATCTTCAGCCGCACCGACGGCGTCTGCGCCTGGCAGGGCTGTATGGAGCAGACGGGCGCGCAGACCGAGAGCATCGAGGTCGAGAGCAGCCATTGCGGCATGGGCCATCATCCCGCCGCCGTCTACGCGGTCGCCGACCGCCTCGCGCAGAAGGAAGGCCAGTGGCAGCCGTTCAACCGCAGCGGCTGGCGCAGCATGGTCTATCCCGATCCGCATCGGTGATGCTTCGCCTCTCCCCGCCTGCGGGGAGAGGCCGGAATTTGCGAAGAGCAAATTCCGGGTGAGGGGGAGTCTCCACGAGTCCAACTCTCACCGAATGCGCGGAGGCTCCCCCTCATCCCGACCTTCTCCCCGCAAGCGGGGAGAAGGAGAAGAGGAAGCGTCGCCCCCGTCCATTGTCGCGCCCGCATCAAACGCGCTATGCCTCGCGGATGGCGCATCCATTGTCCCGCATCATCGACCAGCTCAAGCGTGAGCCGTCACGCACGGGCTCCATCGTCATCACCGTGTTTGGCGACGCCATCGTGCCGCGCGGAGGTTCGGTGTGGCTCGGCACGCTGTTGGAGTTCTTCGAGAGGCTGGACATCGATGCCGGCGTGGTGCGCACTGCGATGTCGCGCCTTGCTGCCGATGGCTGGCTGATGCGCGAAAAGGTTGGCCGTAACAGTTTTTATCGCCTGGCCGACAAGGGAAGTCAGACCTTCGAGGCCGCCACGCGCCACATCTACGATCCGCCATCGCCGGACTGGACCGGGCGCTTCGAGCTGCTCCTGATCGGCAACGGCGAGGATCGCGACGTCTCGCGCGAGGCGCTGCGCAACGCCGGCTTCGGCAGTCCGCTGCCCGGCGTGTGGGTCGCGCCATCAGGCGTGCCGGTGCCGGACGAGGCTGCCGGAGCGATCCGCCTCGAAGTCTCGGCGGAGGATGACAGCGGCCGCCGTCTGCTCAGCGCGAGCTGGCCGCTGGACCGCACCGCCGACGCCTATCTGAAATTCATGAAGACGTTCGAGCCGCTCCGTGCCGCTATCGCGCGCGGTGCGGATCTGTCCGAGGCCGATGCCTTCACCGCGCGCATCCTGCTGATCCACTATTACCGCCGCGTCGTGTTGCGCGATCCGCTGCTGCCCGAGAGCCTGCTGCCGGGCGATTGGCCCGGCAGGGCCGCACGTGAACTCTGCGGCGAGGTCTATCGCGCGCTGCTTGCGCCGTCGGAACAATGGCTTGATAGCCATGGAACCAATGAGAAGGGGCCGCTGCCGCCGGCTCGAAAGCTCCTGGAGCGGAGATTCGAGGCCTGATTTACATGTTACAGAAATATCTTGCATGATGTAATTCTTGTTATATATTGCCTCCCAATAAAACGGGAGGATGCGCATGTATACCCAGGCGCTGAACACGGCCGAGACCGACGATCGCGGTCTTGAGGAAGCAGGAAGAGCTGCGCAGTTCCAGGCCCGCATCGATGCGGAGGAGCGCATCGAGCCGAACGACTGGATGCCGGCGGCCTATCGCAAGACGCTCACCCGCCAGATCTCCCAGCACGCCCATTCCGAAATCGTCGGCATGCTGCCCGAAGGCAACTGGATCACGCGCGCGCCGACCCTGCGCCGCAAGGCGGCGCTGCTGGCCAAGGTGCAGGACGAATGCGGCCACGGGCTCTATCTCTACGCCGCCGCCGAGACGCTCGGCACGTCGCGCGAGGAGCTGGTCGACGCCATGCTTGCCGGCAAGGCCAAATATTCCTCGATCTTCAACTATCCGACGCTGACCTGGGCCGACATCGGTACCATCGGCTGGCTGGTCGACGGCGCCGCGATCATGAACCAGATCCCGCTGTGTCGCTGCTCCTACGGCCCTTATGCACGCGCGATGATCCGCGTCTGCAAGGAGGAGTCCTTCCACCAGCGCCAGGGCTACGAGATCATGCTGACGCTGTGCCGCGGCTCGGATGAGCAGAAGGCGATGGCGCAGGATGCGCTGAACCGCTGGTGGTGGCCGGTGCTGATGATGTTCGGTCCGCCCGATGCGACGAGCCAGCACAGCGACACGTCGACCAAGTGGAAGATCAAGCGCTTCTCCAATGACGAGCTGCGCCAGAAGTTCGTCGATGCCACCGTGCCCCAGGCGCAATATCTCGGCCTTGCCATCCCCGATCCCGGCATGACGCAGGATGCCGAAGGGCACTGGCGCTACAGCGAGATCGACTGGACCGAATTCAAGCAGGTGCTCGCCGGCAACGGCCCCTGCAACCGCGATCGGCTTGCCGCGCGCCGCAGGTCGCACGATGAGGGCGCCTGGGTGCGCGAGGCGGCAGCTAGCTATGCCGCAAAGCGCGCGCAGCGTCAGACCGCACAAGCCGCGGAATAGGGAGATCAAAAATGGCCACGCCGAACACGCCGCTGTGGGAAGTCTTCATTCGCAGCCGCAACGGGCTCGCGCACAAGCATGTCGGCTCTCTGCATGCGAACGACGCCACCATGGCGCTGCAGGCCGCGCGCGACATCTACACCCGCCGCGGTGAGGGCCTGTCGATCTGGGTCGTGCCGTCCACCGCGATCACCGCAAGCGATCCCGCCGAGAAGGGCATGATGTTCGAGCCGGCGGAAACAAAGATCTACCGGCATCCGACCTTCTATGAGGTGCCCGAGGAAGTGGGGCACATGTGATGCTTGTGGCCAACATCCAGGTCGCGGAAACGCCGCTGGTGCTCTACGCGCTGCGCCGCGCCGACGATGCGCTGATTCTCGGTCATCGCCTGTCGGAATGGTGTGGGCATGCGCCGATGCTGGAAGAGGACATGGCGCTCTCCAACATCGCGCTCGACCTCATCGGCCAGGCGCGTGAGCTCTACACTTACGCCGCCAAGGCCGAAGGCAAGGACAACGACGAGGACAAGCTCGCCTATTTGCGCGACGTCAGGCAGTACCGCAACCTTCTGCTGGTCGAGCAGCCGAATGGCGACTTTGCCCAGACCCTGGTGCGGCAGTTCTTCTATTCCGCCTTCGCCGACCTTTATTGGCGGGCGATGATGGCCTCGCGTGATCCGACGCTTGCGGCCATTGCCGCCAAGTCCGAGAAGGAGAGCGCTTATCATTTGCGCCACGCCTCGGAATGGATCATTCGGCTCGGCGACGGCACCGGTGAGAGTCACGCCAGGGTGCAGGCCGCGATCGATCACCTATGGGCCTTCACCGGTGAGATGTTCGCCGTCGATGACGGAGAACGTGCCCTGATCCATGCCGGTATCGCGATTGATCCCGGCAGCTTGCGCGGTCGCTGGCTGACGACGCTCTCGGATGTCATCAGCGAAGCAACACTCACGCTGCCGCAAAACGACTGGATGCAGCAGGGCGGCCGGTCCGGCCGGCACAGCGAGCATCTGGGCCATCTCCTGTCCGAGCTGCAATCGATGCAGCGCACCTTCCCGGGGCAGACATGGTGACGGTGCTTGAACGCGACAGTGAGCTGCGCCGGCGCGCCTGGGATGCCGCTTCGAGCGTCGTTGACCCCGAAATCCCGGTGCTGACCATCGCCGATCTCGGCGTGCTCCGTGATGTCGTGCTCGACGGCGATCATGTCGAGGTCGCGATCACCCCGACCTACTCGGGCTGTCCGGCCATGAACATGATCGCGCTCGAAATCGAGGTCGCGCTGGAGCGCGCCGGCTTCCATCGTCCGAAGGTCCGCACCGTGCTGTCGCCGGCCTGGACCACCGACTGGATGAGCGAGGAGGGGCGCCGCAAGCTGCACGCCTACGGCATCGCGCCACCGCAAGCGTCGAGCTCGCGCCGCGCGCTGTTCGGCGAGCAAGCCGTCGCGTGCCCGCAATGCGGCTCTGACAAGACCGAGCTGCTGTCCGAATTCGGCTCGACCTCCTGCAAGGCGCTGTGGCGCTGCAAGGCCTGCCGCGAACCCTTCGATTATTTCAAGTGTCATTGATCATGTCCGCAGCCGCACCGCGCTTTCATCGCCTGACCGTCAACGACCTCCGCCGCGAGGCGGCCGACGCCGTGTCGATGACCTTTGCGGTCCCCGGCGAACTCGCGGGCGATTACGCTTTCGCGCCCGGCCAGTACCTTACGCTCCGCACCATGCTGGATGGCGAGGAAGTCCGGCGCTCCTATTCGATCTGCTCGGGTCCTGACGATGGCGAGATCCGCATTGCCGTGAAGAAGATTGACGGCGGAGCATTTTCGAGCTGGGCGGCGGATGAACTCAAATGCGGCGACGAACTCGACGTCATGACGCCGACCGGACGCTTCGGCGTGATCCCGCCGGCGGATAGTGGACGCATCCATGTCGGCTTTGCCGCAGGCTCCGGCATCACGCCGATCCTGTCGATCGTCAAGGGCGTGCTCGCGCGGGAGCCGGGCAGCCGCTTCTTCCTGTTCTACGGCAATCGTGCGACCGACAACATCATGTTCCTGGAGGCGCTCGAGGAGCTCAAGGATCGCTTCATCGATCGCCTCTCGATCTTCCACGTCATCTCCGGCGAGGAGCAGGACATCCCGATCCTGCATGGCCGGCTGGACGGCGACAAGGTGCGGGTGCTGCTGCGCTCCCTGGTACCTGCCGCGAGTGTCGATCATGTCTTCATCTGTGGCCCCCTTGGCATGAGCGAGGAGATCGAGGCGACCTGCCGCGATCTCGGTATCGCGGACGAGCGCATCCACGTAGAGCGCTTCGTCTCCGAATTCGGCGGCAAGCCGCGACCGAAGAAGATCGTTGCGCCCGACGCGCCGCCGAAGGCGATCGCCTCCCTGATCATCGACGGCAAGCGTCGCGACGTGCCGGTTGCCGAGGACGAAGCGATCCTCGATGCCGCGCTGCGCGCCGGCGTCGATCTGCCCTTCGCCTGCAAGGGCGGCATGTGCTCGACCTGCCGCGCCAAGCTGGTCGAGGGCGAGGCGCCGATGGACATCAACTATTCGCTGGAGCCCTGGGAGTTGAAGGCCGGCTTCGTCCTGACCTGCCAGGCGAAGCCATCGTCGGAGCGGGTCGTGGTCGATTACGATCACGTTTGACAGTTATGGCCGGGCAGCAGAGCATTGTGGCCAAACATTTGGCCGGGAGAAGCGCGTGAACGTCAAAGCCAACCTGTCGCCCGAGGATATTGCCCGCGCCTGTGCCGACGCCATGTGGGCGGAGGACGATGCCTCCAAGGGTCTCGGCATGGAGATCGTCGAGATCGGTCCGGGCTTCGCGACGCTGGCGATGAATGTGCGGCCGGACATGGTCAACGGCCAGCGCATCGCCCATGGCGGCTTCATCTTCACGCTGGCCGATTCCGCCTTCGCCTTTGCCTGCAATTCGCACAATGAACGTGTCGTGGCGGCACAGGGCCAGATCACCTTCATCAAGCCGGGCAGGCTTGGTGACCGCCTCGTTGCAAAAGCGCGCGAGGTCAGCCGTGGCGGACGCTCAGGCATCTACGACGTGCGCGTGACAGCGGGCGACACCGTCATCGCGGAATTCCGGGGGCATTCGCGCGTCATTCCCGGCACGTGGCTGCCGACGCAAGAACAGTAAGAGTCCAATAAAAAGAACCAACCAATGTAGGGAAACGAGGATGGCTCTGACGAGGCTCAAGGAAGGTGGCAGCGCCTATCGTGCCGAGATGGACGCGCATGAGCGCGCGTCACGTGACGAGATCATGGCGCTGCAAACGCAGCGGCTGGCCTGGTCGCTGAAGCACGCCTACGACAACGTCGCACATTACCGCCAGGCCTTCGAGAAGGCCGGCGTGCATCCGTCCGACTTTCGCGAACTCTCCGATCTCGCGAAATTCCCGTTCACGGTGAAGACGGATCTGCGCGACAATTATCCCTTCAACATGTTCGCCGTGCCGCGTGAAAAGCTGGTGCGCGTGCATGCGTCCTCCGGCACCACAGGCAAGCCGATCGTGGTGGGCTATACGCAACGCGACATCGACACCTGGTCGGAGGTCATGGCGCGCTCGATTCGCGCCGCCGGCGGCCGCACCGGCATGATCATTCACAACGCCTATGGCTACGGCCTGTTTACCGGCGGATTGGGCGTGCACTATGGCGCCGAGAAACTTGGTTGCACCGTGGTGCCGATCTCCGGCGGCATGACCGAGCGGCAGGTGCAGCTCATCAACGACTTCCGGCCTGACATCATCACGGTGACGCCGAGCTACATGCTGGCGATCCTCGACGAGTTCAAGCGTCAGAAGCTCGACCCGCGCCAATGCTCGCTCAAGGTCGGCATCTTCGGCGCCGAGCCCTGGACCAATGCGATGCGCGGCGAGATCGAGGACGCCTTCGACATGGACGCGACCGACATCTATGGCCTCTCGGAGGTGATCGGCCCCGGCGTCGCGCAGGAATGCATCGAGACCAAGGACGGCCTGCACATTTGGGAGGACCATTTTTATCCCGAGGTGATCGACCCGGAGACTGGCGCGGTGCTGCCGGACGGCGCGAAGGGTGAACTGGTCTTCACCTCGCTCACCAAGGAAGCCTTCCCGGTGATCCGTTATCGTACCCGTGACCTGACGCGGCTGCTGCCGGGCACGGCGCGGCCGGGCATGCGGCGCATGGAGAAGGTGACGGGCCGTTCGGACGACATGATCATCCTGCGCGGCGTCAATCTGTTCCCGACCCAGATCGAGGAGGTATTGCTCGCGACTGATTGGTGCGGCGGGCATTTCATTCTTGAACTCACCCGCGAAGGCCGCATGGACGAGCTGACCATCATTGCCGAGGCGCGGCCGGAAAGCTGGGACGGAAGGGGTCTCGTCGATCACGCCGACCGCATCTCGACCCACATCAAGAACACCATCGGCATCAGTTCCCAGGTGCGCGTGGTCGCGCCGGCCACGCTGGAGCGCTCGCTGGGCAAGGCCAAGCGCCTCTACGACAAGCGGCCGAAGGATTGACTTGGCCGGTCCCAAAGGCGACAAGGCCCGCGAGAAATCGTGGGTCTTTCGATGTCATCCGCCGATCGCAAAACCGTCGAAGCGCGCTGCGTCCGCTTCAATGCCAAGGCCGATAATGCTGCGGCGATCGCGCCGCTGATCGAGCGTCATATGCTCACGCGCGGTCCGAAAGATCTCCTGATCGAGATAAGGGCCGCCGCCGTCAACCCCTCCGATGTGAAGGCTGCGACCGGGCTGATGCCCTATGCGGTCTTCCCCCGCACGCCCGGCCGCGATTATGCCGGTGTGGTGATCGACGGGCCGGCCGATACGATCGGCCGCGAGGTGTTCGGCTCCTCCGGCGATCTCGGCATCCGCCGCGACGGCACCCACGCCAGCCATCTCGTCGTCGAAGCGGACGCCGTGGTGGAGAAGCCGAAGACGGTGTCCTGGGAGGAGGCTGCCGGCATCGGTGTGCCCTTCGTCACCGCGATGGAAGGCTTTCGCCGCGCCGGCGTTCCAAAGCC
Source organism: Bradyrhizobium sp. Unk1 (assembly GCF_059512345.1). Lineage (NCBI taxonomy): Bacteria > Pseudomonadati > Pseudomonadota > Alphaproteobacteria > Hyphomicrobiales > Nitrobacteraceae > Bradyrhizobium > Bradyrhizobium sp. Unk1. The sequence goes on along the minus strand of NZ_JCAMOP010000045.1, from coordinate 20,289 downwards.
CGGCGAAACCGTGCTGGTGTTCGGCGTCAACGGCAAGGTCGGTCAGGCCGCGGTCCAGATCGCGACCTGGCAGGGCGCGCGCGTCATCGGCGTAGTGCGCAAGGCGGAAGCCTCTGAGGGCCATGCCAACGCACCGATCGAGGTGATTGACTCCTCGGCGACCGATGTCGCCACGCGTGTGCGCGAAGTGACCGGCGGCAAGGGGGCCGACATCGTCTTCAACACGGTCGGCGATCCCTATTTCCAGGCCGCGCACAAGTCGCTCGGATTGCGCGGCCGCCAGATCCTGATCGCCGCGATCGACCGCATCGTGCAGTTCAACATTCTCGAATTCTACCGCGGGCAACACACCTATGTCGGCATCGACACGCTCGGGCTGTCCTCGGCCGCAACCGGCGCGGTGCTGCGCGACCTCGGCCCCGGCTTTGCGAGCGGGCACCTGAAGCCGTTCCCGATCAAGCCGAATGCCGTCTATCCGCTGGAGCGCGCCAAGGAGGCCTATGTCGCGGTCGCCGGTTCGTCGCGGGATCGCGTGATCCTGAAGCCTTAACACACCGTCATTGCGAGCGCAGCGAAGCAATCCAGAAATGTATCCGCGGAGACAGTCTGGATTGCTTCGTCGCTTCGCTCCTCGCAATGACGGAGAATGGCGAGAGACCTGAGAACCAAAAATGGATTCCACCCAACTTGTCATCCTCGCCGGCCTCGTCATCGGGCTCATCTATGGCGCCGTCGGGCTCCTCAGCGGGTTCTGCCTGATGAGCAGCATACGCGGTTGGCTGGCCGAGGGAGACGGGCGGCTGGTGCGGACCTTTGCGATGGCGATTGCTGTTGCGGTTGCTGCGAGCCAGTTCCTTGCCGGTAGCGGCATGGTCGATCTCGGCAAGTCGATCTATCTGCAACAATCCTTCTCGGTGCCGGTGCTGTTCCTCGGCGGCCTGTTGTTCGGCTACGGCATGGTGCTGTCGAACGGCTGTGGCTCGCGGGCGCTGGTGATGCTCGGCCGCGGCAATCTCCGCTCCTTCGTCGTCGTGATCGTGCTCGCCATCGCCGCGCAGATGACACTCAAGGGCCTGATCGCGCCGGCCCGCATAGCCCTGGTCCAGGCCTCGCAAACGACCGTCAACGCCAATTCGCTGCCGTCACTGTTGGCGACGCTCGGTCCCGGTGAAGCGGTCTCGCGCGCGCTGGGCGCTGCCCTAATCGTCGTTGCGCTGATCCTGTTTGCGTTCGCACACCCGGCATTCCGGCGTTCGCCCGGCCAGATTGCGGCCGGCGTCGTCGTCGGCCTTCTGGTCGCCTGCGGCTGGTTCGTCACCGGCTATCTCGGCGCCGACGATTTCAATCCCGTCCCGGTGACCTCACTCACCTTCATCGCGCCGATCGCAGATAGCCTGCAATACGCCATGCTCTCGACCGGCCTGACGCTCAACTTCGGCATCGCCACCGTGGCCGGTGTTCTCGCCGGCAGCCTTGTCACCGCGCTCGCTGCGGGCCGCTTTCACCTCGAAGGTTATTCCTCGCCGCGCCACATGCTGCGCTCGGCCGGCGGCGCGGCGCTGATGGGGATCGGCGGTGTGATGGCGTTCGGCTGCTCGATCGGGCAGGGGCTCACGGGCGTGTCGACGCTCGCTCTGGGCTCCTTCGTTGCGGTCGCCGGCATGCTGCTCGGCACGACGGCCGGCCTGCGCGGTGCACTGCGGGTTCAGCCGCTCGCGGTGGCCTGACCGCGCAGCAGCTGGTCGCCCAGCGTCGCAAGACCGATGCCGGTGACGATCAGTCCGGCCGCGACAGCAAGGCTCATGTCGATCGGCTCACCCAGCAGGATCGCCGCGCTGGCGATGCCAACGAGCGGGGTCCCGGTGGTGCCGAGCGACGTTGTCAGGGCCGAGATGCTCTTGTTGACCATTGACATCGCCCAATAGGCCAGCGCCGTTCCGATCAGCCCCGAATACAGGAACAGCAGCACGAGCTTCCACGACCATTCCGCGTGCGGCAGGCCATCCGTGACCACCGCCGATCCGGTCAACACAACGGTTGCCACGAGCACCTGCCAGATCAGGAGCTGGAGCGGCGATGCAATCCAGCGATGCGCGCTCATATAGATGATGTTCGCGGCCCAGGACATCGCGGCCAGGACGACCATGCCGGCCCCCAGCAGGACGTTGGTATTGGTCCAATCGATCGACGTGGGGTTCAGGATCACGGCAAGGCCGATCAGCCCGAGCAAGGCGCCGGCGAGCTTGGGCGCCGTCAGCGTATCCTTCCCCAGTAAGGGCGCGGCGATCGCGACCCAGAGCGGCGTGGTGTAGCCGAGCACGATGGCCTTGCTCGCGGGCAGGAAGCGCACACCGGCCGCAACCAGAACCGAGAACACCGTCATGTGCAGCAGCGCGACGCTCAGGATCACGGGAATGTCGCGCCGCTCCGGGATCACCAGATTGTTGCTCAGCCCGAGGATCACGAACAATCCGGCCAGCGCGATCCAGCTCCTGATTGCCGAAGTCCATAGTGGCGGAAGGAACTGGACGAGTTGCTTCGTCACCGACCAGTTCACGCCCCAGGCCAGCACAACGATGAGGAACAGGCCGACGGCCGCGCGGGAGGAGAGGGAGTTCATCGCAAAATCCTTGAAGCAGTCCAGTCCGGCGCATAGCATCCGGATTGGCACCTGAAAAAGTGCCAGATTGGAAAGGAACAAGGTGCCAGTTTCGGAAGGTGTGATCTCCGCCCTGATCGAGTTGAAGCGGACCGACGACGAGGGGTTGACGGCGCAACTGACGAGCCAGCTGCGAGACCTGATCGCGACCGGTCGACTCGGCAAAGGCCGTGCGCTGCCGTCGAGCCGCCGGCTTGCGGGCGATCTCGGCGTCTCGCGCAACACCGTCACTTATGCTTTCGAGCAGCTCGCCGCCGAGGGATATCTGGAGGCGTCGCACGGTCGTCGTCCCATGGTCACGGTCGACGGCGGCCGTAACGAAGGGACGGGCGCCGTCGCACCGAGCGTCCGCTCTGGTAAGCCGCGGCTCTCGCCCTGGGCGTCGAAGCTCAAGCAGACCGACTGGCCGATGTCCTATCAGGCGCCGCTAAAACCCCTGCGTCCGGGGCATGGAGATGCGCGGGAGTTTCCGCACGAAGTGTGGGCCCGCTGCCTGCGCCGCAGCGCGGTGCGCGCAGCCAAGCGCGAGCTTGGACCGGTCAACCGGACGCGTCTGCGCCAGGCGCTGGCGCATTATCTGGCCGCCAGCAGGGGCGTCCGCGCCACCGCAGACCAGATCCTGATCCTGCCGACCGCGCAGGCCGCGCTGACCCTGATTGCGGCCGCTCTCATCACGCCCGGCGACGACGTCTGGGTCGAGGATCCCGGCTATCCCGGTGCTGCGGCAGCCTTTCGTGCCTCCGGCGCGCGCGTGATGGGGATGAAGCTGGACGAGCAGGGCATGCAGCGGATGCCCGGCATGGCCGCGCCAAAGCTCATCTTCATGACGCCATCGCACCAGCACCCGACCGGGCGGTTGATGTCGCTCGCGCGCCGCACCGAATTCTTGGGCATGAGCAGGCCAGGCGAGACCTGGGTCGTCGAAGACGATTACGACGGCGAATTCCATTATGACAGCCGGCCGGTGCCGGCCTTGCAGGGGCTCGATGCCCATGGCCGCGTGTTCTATGTCGGAACGTTTTCGAAGGCGATGACGTCGGATATCCGGCTCGGCTATGTCGTCGCGCCACCAGGGCTGGTCGGCACCCTGGAGATCGCACAGCGGCACATCGGGCTGATCGCCTCCAGCCACATCCAGGAAGCGCTGGCGGAGTTCATCGCCGACGGGCATTTTCTCGCGCATCTGCGCCGGATGCGGCGGCTCTATCACGCGCGCCGCGATCACCTCGTCGAGGGACTGGAGCGCCATCTGGGCGAAGTTCTCTCCGCCGAAGTGCCCTCGGGCGGCATCCAGCTTGTCGCCCGCCTCAAGCGCGGTCGCACCGATCGGGCGGCGGTGCAACGGCTGGTCGAGGCAGGCGTCGAAACACGGGCCCTGTCCAGCCTGGCGCTCGGCCGTCCACGCGACCAAGGCCTGCTGCTCGGCTTCGCGGCCTGGCGCGAGAATGAGATCAGCACGGCGGTGCGGACGATGGCGTCGTGCTTCTAGAGCATGATCCGGAAAAGTGTGAAGCGGTTTTCCGAAAAGATCATGCTTAAACAATAACGCGCTAGTCCACGGCCTTCGTCACGATGCGTATCTCCGAGGTCAGCGTCCGGTGCACCGGACACTTGTCGGCGATCTCCATCAGCTTCCTGCGCTGCTCCGCATCGAGCGCGCCGTCGATCGCGATGTCGCGCTCGATCTGGTCGAGCATGCCATCGCGCGTCTCGCACTCCGCGCAGTCCTTGGCGTAGATCTTGGAGTGCTTCAGCGTGACCGTGACGCGATCGAGCGGCAGCGATTTGCGATCGGCATAGAGGCGCATGGTCATGGAGGTGCAGGCACCAAGGCCGGCCAGCAGGAAGTCATAGGGGCCGGGGCCGGCATCCTCGCCGCCGGCCGCAATCGGCTCGTCCGCCACTAGATGATGCGGCCCGACCGTAATGGTCTGGTTGAATTTGCTCTTACGGGTCTCCTGCACCACGACCCTGCGCGGCTCCTCAGCGACATCCGTGGCCTTCGCAGGCTCTGCGATGTCGATGTAGCGGCTGGCCCAGGCCGCGATCACGTCGGCCGCGTAGAGCGCGTCGGCCGGCTTGGTCAGGAGATGATCGGCGTGGTCGAGCGAGACGAAGCTCTTGGGATGCCTGGCCGCAACGAAGATCTTCGTCGCATTGTCGATCCCGACGGTATCGTCGACAGGTGATTGCATCACCAGCAGGGCCTTGTGCAGGCCGGTGATGTCCTTCATCAGTTCGTGCTCGGCGATATCGTCGAGGAATTCGCGCTTGATGCGGAACGGGCGCCCCGCAAGCGAGACCTCGACCTCACCCTGCGCGCGGATGCTGTCGAGTTGCTCGCTGAACAGACCGGTGACGTGAGCGGGATCGGACGGCGCCGCGATGGTCACGACAGCCTTGGCTTCCGGAATCCTTCCGGCGGCGGCGAGGATCGCGGCACCGCCGAGGCTGTGGCCGATCAGGATCGACGGCGCCGTGCGGACCTTGCGCAGATGATCGGCCGCGCGCACGAGATCGGCGACGTTGGAGGAGAACGTCGAATTGGCAAAATCGCCCTCACTGGAGCCGAGTCCGGTGAAGTCGAAGCGCAGCACCGCGATGCCTTTGGCTGCAAGCGCGACCGAGATGCGTTTTGCTGCCAGCGTGTCCTTGCCACAGGTGAAGCAGTGCGCGAACAGCGCGTAGGCTGCGGGCTCGCTATCGGGCAGCTCCAGCGCGGCGGCTAGTTGATGGCCACCTTCGCCGGTGAATTGAAAGCGTTCGGTCGGCATGGGCTTCCCCCGTCCTTGCTTGAACCTAATCGGCTGAATAACGCTGCTCGGCCCAGGGATCGCCGCGGCTATGATAGCCGCGGACTTCCCAGAAGCCCGGCGCGTCCTTGGTCAGGAATTCGATGGCCTGAAGCCATTTGGCGCTCTTCCAGAAATACAGATGCGGCACGACGAGCCGTACCGGGCCGCCGTGCTCTTCGGTCAGCGGCTGACCCGACCAGCTGTGGGCGAGCAGCGCGTCCTCGGCGGCAAAGTCTTCCAGCGTGAGGTTGGTGGTGTAGCCGTCATGGGAATGCAGGACCACGAAGCGGGCGTCCTCGCGCGGCTGGCAAGCCGCAAGCAGCTCGCGCGTGGCGAGGCCTTCCCACTCATTGTCGTAGCGCGACCAGGTGGTCACGCAGTGAATGTCGGAGGTGATCTGCGCCTGCTTCTGCGCCGCGAATTCGGCAAAGGTCCAGAACACAGGGGTCTCGATCGCACCGTAAACGTCGAGCCGCCAGCGCTCACGCGAAACCGGCGGCACGACTCCGAGATCGAGCACCGGCCAGTCCTTGGTGAGATGCTGGCCCGGCGGCAGCCGCTGATCCTCCGGTCGCGTAACGCGGCCGGTGAGGAAGCGGCCTTCGCGCGCCCATTTCTCCTTGGTGCGCGTCAGCTTGCTGTCGGGCGGCTCGTTGTCGTCGGCCATGAGCTACTCGTGGCGATGCATCGCGGAGGCGTGCTTGGTGTCACGCATGGTGGAATAGATGATCAGCGACAGGCAGATGACGCCGGCGAGATAGTAGTAGAACCACTCCTCGTGCCCGATGCTCTTGAAATAGAGCGCTATCGCCGGCGCCGTGCCGCCGAAGATCGAGACCGTGATGGCGTAGGGCAGGCCGACGCCGAGGGCGCGGACATTGGTCGGGAACAGCTCGGCCTTCACTACGGCGTTGATCGAGGTGTAACCGGCGACGAACAGCCAGGCGCAGCAGATCAGGATGAAGGCCATGAAAGGCGACTTGGTCTCCTTCAGCGTCATCAGCAGCGGCACGGTCGCGAGCGTACCGGCGACACCGAAGAAGATCAGCAACGGCTTGCGCCCGATCTTGTCGGAGATCGCGCCGTAGATGGGCTGGAGGATGGTTGCGAAGATCAGCGTGCCGAAGATCACGAAAGTGGTCTGGTCCTCGGTCAGCCCGACCGAGAGCTTGACGAAGGTCTGCATGTAGGTGGTGAAGGTGTAGAACGCCGCGGTGCCGCCGGCCGTGAGGCCGACCACCAGTAGCAATTCGCGCGGGTAGCGTAGCAGATTGGCCAGCGAGCCGGTCGGCTTCACCATCTTCTTGGCCTCCTCGAAGGCCTCGGTCTCCTGCAGATTGCGCCGCATCACCGCGGCAAAGATCGCCAGCGCCGCGCCGATCGCAAACGGGATGCGCCAGCCCCAGGCCTTCAGCTCCTCCGGCGTGAGGAAGACCTTTTGCAGGAGCAGCAGCACGATGATCGCGGTGAGCTGGCCGCCGATGAGGGTGACGTATTGAAAGCTCGAATAGAAACCGCGATGCTTGGGATCGGCGACCTCGCTCAGGTAAGTGGCGCTGGCACCATATTCGCCGCCGAGGCTCAGGCCCTCGATCACGCGGGCGAGTGCCAGGATCACAGGTGCGGCGAAGCCGATCGTGGCATAGGTCGGCGTCAGCGCGATGATCAGCGAGCCGAAGCACATGAAGACGACCGACAGCGTCAGCGAGATCCGGCGCCCGAAATGGTCGGCGATATAGCCGAACAACCAGCCGCCCAGCGGGCGCATCAGGAAGGTCGCCGCGAACACCACGGCGACGTTCAATTGCTGGACGACGGGGTCACTGCCAGGGAAGAAGGCCGGAGCGAAATAGAGCGCGAACGCCGTATAGGCGTAGAAATCGTACCATTCGACGAGGTTGCCGATCGAGCCGATGAGGATCATCTTGATCCGCCGTTCGGCGTCGGCGATGTCGATGTGGTCAGAGGCCGGTAGGGTTGCTTGCTCTGTCACGTCCGGCCTCTCTCCTTTGGTCTTGGAAAGGCCTACATCGCCTTTCCGAGCAGAAATGGCAACTGGCGGGGGCCTCTCACCGTGCCCTGTGACCAGGTCACCGTGCCTGCCGGATCGAGGGCGAAGTCGGGGATCCGCTTCAGCCATTCCTCCAGCGCAATCTGCATCTCCATGCGTGCAAGGTTGGAACCGACGCAGCGGTGGACGCCGAGGCCGAAGGCGGCATGGCGGTTCTCGCGGCGGTCGATCACGACTTTGTCAGCGTCCGGAAACATCTTGGGGTCGCGGTTGGCGGCCGGGAACGACAGCAGCACCATGTTGCCCGCCTTGACCGGGCAGCCCGAGATCGTGGTCTCCTTGACCACCTCGCGGGCCATGGTCACCGGCGAATAAGCCCGCAGCAGCTCCTCCACGGCGGTCGGGATCAGCCCGGGCTCGGCGATCAGCCGTTCGCGGTCGGCCGGCGTACGGGCGAGATGCCAGAGCGAGGAGCCGATCGCACTCCAGGTGGTGTCGATGCCGGCGATCAGGAGCAGCCGCAGCGAACCCAGCACATGGGACTCTTCCAGCGGCTGGCCTTCCTTGTCCTTGGCATTCATCAGATAGGAAATCAGATCGCCGGTCGGCTTCGATCTGCGCTCCTCGATATGGGTCCTGAAATAGTCGCTCATCTCGTGCACGGCCTGGAGCAGCATATTCTCGTCCTTGATGCCGAGCTCCAGGATCATATGGATCCAGTTGATGAAGAGATCGCTGTCAGACTCGGGAATGCCGAGCATGTGGGCGATCGCGCGCACAGGGATGTATTTGCTGTAGCGCGCCGCGGCATCCACCTGGCCGTCGGCGATGAAGCCGTCGATCAGCTCGTTGCAGATCGCGCGCATGCGGGGCTCGAGCTTCTTCATCGCATCCGGCGTGAACGGCGGCAGCAGCAATTGCTTGGCCGGCTTGTGCACGGGCGGATCGGAGGTGATCGGCGGCGCCGCGTTCCTGGAAATCTCCGGCCGGACGTCACGGACGATGATGCGGCGCGAGGAGAAATGCTCGGTGTCGTTGGCGATCTCGCGCACGGCCTCGTAGGTCGTCGGCATGTAGCAGCCGAGAAAACGGTCGGTGTGCACGACCGGGCTCGCGGCACGCAGCTCCTCCCAGATCGGGAAGGGATCGTCCGTCCATTGCGGATCGGTGTGGTCGAAATCATGGACCCAGTCGGTCACGGGGGGATGGGCGGCGGGCTGGCTGACGTCGGACATACGGGAAATCCCTTTGGGGCTCGTGTTCGCTGAAAGCACGCAAGCGGGCAGGAGCCGCGCTACTCCTCGATCACATCGATCGCAATTTCCGGGCAGTTGGATTTGGCGAGCCAGGCCTTGTCTTCGAGGCCGGGCGGCACGGTGCCGTCCCCGGCCTCATGGGCGTTGCCGTATTCGTCGAGCTCGAACAGCTCCGGTGCAAGCGCCTTGCAGCGTGCGTGGCCCTGGCATTTGTCGGGATCGACGTGAACCCTCAGTCGCTCTGTCATGGCGGCTTCCTCGGTCGTGTGCGCGGGACCCGAAGGCCGCGCGTTCCTCATGTGAGTTTTATCGGCGGCATTTGCCGCCGCTTTAAGTTATATCCTATTACATTCGCGGCGGGCTTCCCCTGTCAAGCGCAAACTTATAGGCTTGACGTAACATGCGTTCACAACTCGTCCGTAAGCCGGAGAATACCTACCACCATGGCGATCTCCGTGACGCCTTGATCAAGGCCGCGCTGCGCGAGGCGGAGCAGGGCGGCGCCGAGGCGATCAGCATCAAGGCGCTTGCCAAACAGCTCGGCGTCTCGCAGCCGGCGCCGTATCGGCATTTTGCCGACCGTGATGCGCTGCTAACGGCGGTGACGGCGGAGGCGTTCCGGCAGCTCAGTGCACTTCTGCGCGAGGCGATGGCGAAGCCGTCGAAGCAATCGAAACTGTCGCGGCTGGCGCAGGCGATGCTCGATTTCGGTCTGCGCCGCAACGGCATCTATCGCCTGATGTTCGCCTCCCGCACCGTGTCATGCGCGGCAAAGGGCAGCGAGCTGCACGATGCCACGCGCGAGACGTTCGCGCTGGTGATCGAAGCCCTCGAGGCGCCGGCGGTCGGCTTTTTGCGCGAGCGGCAAGCGCTCAAGATCTGGGCGGCGTTGCATGGCGTGGTGATGCTGGCCGAACAGGGCCTCTTCACCGGCGAGGCCGCGCATGCCACGCGCGAGGAACTGGTCGAGGACTTTGTGAACGAAACGAAGGCCGCGCTCGCTGCTGCGATCAAGGATGCGCGACGTCGGAAAAAGTCCGGCGCCTAGGCCTTCGCTTTCAGCAGCCTCATCAGCTTGTCGACCGCGCTGTCCGGGGTCGTCACGACCGGGCGGCCGGTGGCTTCGGCGACCAGCGGCGCGGTTGCGGCGATGCTGAATTGCGCGAGCGCAATGACGTCACAATCGCGCAAGTCCTTTGAAGCCTCGACGATCACCCTGTCGTGCATGGCGCGATCGCCGCGATCGAGCGCCGCCAGCGCGCCCTCGGCGAGTTTCGGCACGACCTGGGCCGAGGCCGGAAACTCCGGTGGCATCGAGGCCAGTGTCGGCGGGAAGGTCGAGAGCAGGCCAATCCGCTTGCCCATGTTCACGGCCTGCTCGATCATCGCCTCGTTCGGCTTCAGCACGGGCATCGTCGCATGTGCGCGCGCGACGGCCTCGATGCAGGGGCCGAAGGCCGAGCAGGTGAACAGGATTCCGTTCGCTCCAGTGGCTACCGCATAGTCGCCGAGCGCGAGGAAGCGCTCGGTCATGGCATCGTTGAGCACGCCGTCGCAGGCCAGATCCGCCGACAGGCTGTCGTCGAGCAGGTTCATCAGCCGCGCCTCCGGCCACGCCTTCGCGAACGCGGCCTCGATCGGGGCGATGGAATGCTTGAGGGCGTGGATCAGGGCGATGCGCATCGGTGTCTCTTCTCCCTCGCCCCGTTCTTACGGGGAGAGGGTCGGGGTGAGGGGCTCTATCCGTACCAAAGGTGAAAGCGGGATTCGAGGAGACTCCCCCTAACCCGGATCGCAATCCGACCTCTCCCCGCATCCGCCTTCGCTAAAGCTTCGGCGGACATGCGCGGGGAGAGGTGAAGCACCGTTTACTTGAACGGCACCGCGTACATCAAGCCGCCCTTGCTCCAGAGGCCGTTGAGGCCGCGGTCGAGCTTGAGCGGGCTCGCCTTGCCGACATTGCGCTCGTAGATTTCGCCGTAATTGCCGGTGGCCTTGATCACTGTCACCAGCCATTTGTTGTCGAGACCGAGCCGCGAGCCGAGGTCGCCGGAGGCACCCAGCAGGCGCTGGACCGCCGGCGTCTGTGACTTCGCCATCTCATCGACATTGCCTTGCGCGACGCCGAGCTCCTCGGCCTCGATCAGGCCGTAATGCAACCAGGTGATGATGTCGCTCCAGACTTCGTCGCCATTGCGGGTGAAGGGCCCGAGCGGCTCCTTGCTGATGGTCTGCGGCAGCACGACGTAATCGGCGGGATTCGGCGCCGCGGTCGTCACGGCGCCAGCGAGCGCGGAGGCATCCTGGGTCATGGCATCGCAGCGGCCGCCGAAGAAGGTCTGGTACATGGTGTCGACGCGGTCGAACACCAGCGGCTTCCAGTCGATGCCGTTGGCGCGGCCGTAGTCGCCGAGCGTGACTTCATGCGTGGTGCCCTGCGCGACGCAGACCGTGGCGCCCTTGAGGTCCTTCAGCTCCTTGACGCCGAGGTCCTTCTTCACGACAAAACCCTGGCCGTCGTAGAAGTTGATCGGACCCTGGCGCAGGCCCAGCGTCACGCCACGCAGATAGGTCTGGGTCGAGTTGCGGTAGAGTACGTCGATCTCACCCGATTGCAGCGCGGTGAAGCGATTCTGCGCGGTCAGCGAGACGTAGCGCACCTTGCTGGCGTCGCCGAGCACGCCGGCTGCGAGCGCGCGACAATAATCGACGTCGAGACCCTTGTAATTGCCCTGCGAGTCCGGCGCGGAGAAGCCGGCAAAGCCGGCGCTGACGCCGCAGATCAGCGTGCCGCGGCTCTTCACCGTGTCGAGCGTCGCCGCCGACGCGGCAACCGTCGATGCCGCGAGCATGCTCGCCGCGATAACCACTTTCCTCATGATATGACTCTCCCCTCAGTGATTGACACTACGCAACACGTTGTCGACGGCCGTGCCGAGCTTGTCGACGATCAGGTCGATCTCGTCAGCCGAAGCGATGTAGGGCGGCGCCAGCAGCACATGGTCGCCACGGACGCCGTCCACGGTGCCGCCGCCGGGATAGCAGCCGAGCCCGTTGGCGAAGGCCTCCGCCTTGATCTTCTGGTTCAGCTTGAGCGCGGGATCGAACGAGGTGCGGCTGGCGCGGTCGGCGACGAGCTCGATCGCCCAGAACAGGCCGCGGCCTCTGATATCGCCGACATGGCGGTGATTGCCGAAGCGCTCGGTCAGGCGCTGCTCGAGCTGCTTGCCACGCTCCTTGACGCGGTCGAGCAGGCGGTCTTCGCGTATGACGTCCTGCACCGCGAGCGCGGCCGCGCAGGCGAGGGGATGCGCGAGATAAGTGTGGCCATGCTGGAACGCGCCCGATCCGGCGCGGATGGTGTCGATAATCCTACCACTCGCGAGCATCGCGCCGATCGGCTGGTAGCCGCCGCCGAGGCCCTTTGCGATCGCCTGGATATCAGGAGCAACGCCCTCCTGCTCCCAGGCGTGCGTCGTGCCGGTGCGGCCCATGCCGCTCATGACTTCGTCGAGGATGAGCAGCGCGCCATGTCGGTCGCAGATGTCACGCACGGCTTTGAAGTAGCCGTCCGGTGCCGTCACCGCACCGGCGGTGGCACCGACGACGGGCTCGGCGAGGAACGCGGCGACGGTGTCGGGGCCAAGCCGCTGAAATTCGGCTTCGAGCTCAGCGGCCAGTCGCGCCACGAACTGCGCATCGGATTCGCCCTGGTGCTTCTCGTGATAGGCAAAGGCCGGCGTCACATGGCTGAAGGCCCCGGACAGCAGGGGCGCATAGGGCGCGCGCCGCCAGGCATTGCCACCGGCGGCTAGCGCGCCGAGCGTGTTGCCGTGATAGCTCTGCCGCCGCGCAATGAAGTGCTGCCGCTGCGGCTCGCCGCGCTCGATGAAATATTGCCGCGCGAGCTTGATGCTGGCTTCGATCGCCTCCGATCCGCCGCTGACGAAATAGGCGTAGGCGAGACCGCCGGGTTCGTGCCCGACCAGCGTCTCGGCCAGCGCCTCGGCCGGCTCGGAGGAGAAGAAGGCGGTGTGCGCATAGGCCAGCGTCGCGGCCTGTTTTGCCATCGCCGCGATCACGCGCGGATGCTGATGGCCGAGGCAGGAGACGGCTGCGCCGCCGGAGGCGTCGATCACGCGCCGCCCGTCCTCGGCGAAGAGATAGACGCCTTCGCCGCCGATCGCCTTGGGCGGCGTTTCGCGCAACGAACGGTGCAGCACGCGGCTGGTGCGAGCGGCCATGGGTCAACCTTTCTCTGGGACGTAAGTGGAGGCCGCGGCGAGCCGCGCCTCGGTGGTTTCCAGGCGCTTCTTTGCGGTCGTGCCGCCGAGCGAGAATGTTACCGCCGCGAGCGATTGCGCAATCGCGATGGCGCCGGTGAGGCTCGGGAAGAAGCCGGGGGACGAGGCCGCCTCAAACAGCAGCACGTGGTCGGCGCCTTCGGCCATCGGCGCCGAGAGGCTGTCCGCGATCGCGATCAGCGCTGTGCCGGCACGATGGGCGGCCTGCGCAACACGGACGCTCGCATGCGTGTAGGGCAGGAAGCCGATGACGATGACGGCCTCGCCGGGACGAAAGGCGCCCAGATCGAGATCGTCGGGGCCGGATGCGCCGACGAGTTGCACCTGTTCGGGACGGAACAGCCGGAGCTCGTAGTTCAAGAGCTCCGCGACGCTCCGGCAGCTTCGGTAACCGGCAATCCAGATCCGCTTGGCGTCGTGCAGCGCGCGGGCGGCATCCGCAATCGGCTGGGCCGGAATGCGCAAAAGGCCGGCGCCCTCGGCCTCGAGCTTGTCGGTGACCAGCGCGACATCGGCGTTCGGGCCGTGACGGCGGCTCTTGGCGCGGCCGGAGAAAGGTGAGATCTGCGACGGCCGCCGCGCTTCGGTGAGCGCCGCGCGCAATTGGTCCCAGCCGGAATAGCCGATCGCCTTGGCAAGCCGCGTAAATGCGGCCGGGTCGGCGCCGGCCTCGGCGGCGAGATCGCGCATCGAACGGGTGGTGGCGTCGTAGTCATTGGCGGCGACGAAGCGGCCGACCTCCTGCAGGCGCAGGGGGAGCGATGGCAACGCAATGCGCAGTTCGCTCAAGGGCGAGGATTTCGCGGGCTCGGCCATGAAACATTTGTTGCACGCTTTTCGGATTGGTGCAACAGTTGACGTGCGCCGCCGGAAATCGTTGCTCGCCAGAAGGATTTTTGTGCTGTGACTTCAGACAGTCCAAGACCGCCGCCCCGCCGTCGCTTCTTCGGCGGATTTGGCCGCCGAGAGCTGCAAGGCCTGTTCTGGCAGGTGCTCGTCGTCGGAATCGTGCTTGGGGTTGTCGCCTTCCTCTGGTCCAACACCGTCACCAATCTCTCGGCCCGCCGCATCACGACCGGCTTTGCTTTCCTCGGCCGCGAAGCCGGCATGCCGATCGCCGACAGCCTGCTCTCTTATAATCCGAGGGACACGTATCTGTGGGCCTTCGTCGTCGGCATCGCCAACACCTTGCGCGTCGCCGTGATCGGCATCGTGCTCGCGACGATCCTGGGCACGCTGATCGGCATTTCGCGTCTCTCCGCCAACTGGCTGTTGTCGCGGCTCGCCGCCGTCTATGTCGAAACGCTCCGCGACATCCCGCTGCTGCTGCAGCTTCTGTTCTGGTACGTGTTGATGCAGGCGCTGCCGGCCGCGCGTGCGGCCTGGCGGCCGGTCGAGGGCGTGTTCCTGTCCAATCGCGGCCTGATCCTGCCGGCGATTCCGGTCGGCTCGCCGCAGCTCTGGGTGCTCGGTACAGCCGTGCTCGGGCTTGCCGTGTTCTATCTCATCAGGCGATGGCTGATCGCGCAGCAGATGCGCGACGGCAAGCCGCGGCCGGCGTGGCCCTTTGCGGTTGGCCTCATCGTCGCGCTGCCGGCGGCGATGTCCGTGGCGCTTGGTGTGTCCTGGAAGATCGAATGGCCGGAGCTGCGCGGCTTCAACTTCGTCGGCGGGCTGACGCTCGCGCCGGAATATTTCGCGCTGCTGATCGCGCTCGTGACCTACACCTCGGCCTTCATCGCCGAGATCGTGCGCAGCGGCATCCAGTCCGTGCCGCGCGGACAATGGGATGCCGCCAATGCGCTAGGCTTGCGCCGCAGCTTCATGCTGCGGCAGATCATCCTGCCGCAGGCGCTGCGCGTCATCGTGCCGCCGATGACGAGCCAGTATCTCAATTTGACCAAGAACTCCTCGCTCGCGGTCGCGATCGGCTACCAGGACGTGGTCTCAGTCGCTAACACCACGCTGAACCAGACCGGGCAGGCGATCGAGGCGATCGCGCTGATCATGGCGGTGTTCTTGACCATCAGCCTCGGCATCAGCTTCTTCATGAACTGGTACAATTCGCGCATCGCGCTGGTGGAGCGCTGATCATGACGGCGATCACCGACATTCCGGACGCCCCGCGCGCTGCCCGCCGCCCGCAGATGGGCAACCCGGTGCTGCGCTGGCTCCGTACCAATTTGTTCTCGTCGATCCCGAACGCCATTCTTTCGGTCGTGTTGCTGGCGATCCTCGCCAAGGGCATCTTCAGCTTCGTGCAGTGGGGCATCGCGAACGCGGTCTGGCTCACGCCGGCAAACGACTCCAGCGCCTGCAAGGCGGTGCGGGGCCTTGGCGCCTGTTGGGCGATCATCCCCGAAAAGTATCGCTTCATCCTGTTCGGCACCTATCCGTTCGACGAACAGTGGCGGCCGGCGCTGTCGGTTGTGCTGTTCATCGCGCTGTTCTATCTCTCCACCCGCCGCGCCCTGTGGCGGCGCGAGCTGGCCTATATCTGGATCGGCGCGCTGGCGTTGATCAGCGTGCTGATGTGGGGCGGGGTGTTCGGGTTCTCCTTCGTCTCGCAGGACCGTTGGGGTGGCTTGCCGGTGACGTTGATCCTGGCGACGTTTGGATTGGCCTTTGGTTTCCCGCTCGGCATCCTCGTTGCGCTCGGCCGGCGTTCAAAGCTGCCGGCGATCCGCTCGCTCTCGGTGCTCTACGTCGAACTGATCCGCGGCGTGCCGCTGGTGAGCCTGTTGTTCATGGCGAGCGTGATGTTTCCGCTGTTCATGCCGAGTGGCTTCAATATCGACAAGCTGCTGCGCGCGCAGATCGCCATCATCCTGTTCGCGGGCGCGTATCTTGCCGAAGTCATCCGTGGTGGGCTCCAGGCCGTGCCGCGCGGGCAATATGAGGCCGCCGATGCGCTGGGGCTGTCCTACTGGCGCAAGCATCGCCTGATCGTGCTGCCGCAGGCGATCCGCCACGTCATCCCGCCGCTGGTCAACACCTTCATCGCCTTCTTCAAGGACACCAGCCTGGTCCTGATCATCGGCATCTTCGACCTGCTGACGACGGCCAAGACCGCGATCATCGATCCAGCCTGGCAGCAATTCTCGGTCGAGGTCTACATCTTCGTCGCCGCGATCTACTTTGTCTTTTGCTTCGCGATGTCGCGGTACAGTCGCGGCCTGGAGGCGAATACCGCCTCGAGGTAGGCAGCTTCTCCGCCGCGGGAGCGGGCCAGAAGCGCTGGAAGCCTATACTCGAGCGCGAAATGCTTATGCCGCGCCTATAACGCGTGCCTGGATTCAAACTGGCAATCCTACGCGGCGAGATCCATCTGCAATTTGCTGGTGGCACTCACAAGAGGCACGTCACATCATGATAAAATCAGTTCTCGCAGCGTCGGCCATGCTGGTCGCGCTTTGCTCCGCCGCCTCTGCCCACGAGGCAATGAATCACTCGCACATGGCTTCGGCGGCCACCGTCCAGATGTCGGAAACGCATCCGAACTCCTTCGCCTTCGCCGCTCCAACGGATGAGGCCGGATACGATGCGCATCAGTATCACGGCGGGCCGAAAGCGAACGACTAGGGTCTGACCGGCGCACGGCGGGGACGGTCAAGTCCCCGCCGGTGCGGCTCGCGTTATGCCTTCACCTTGGGATCGATCGGCGTGGAGCCGCGCAGACCCAGAATATCCTCCAACACCTTCGCGCCGGCGATCACCTGCGCATCCGCGCGCGGGGCACCGACGACCTGTACGCCGACCGGGAGGCCAGACGCCGTGAAGCCGCAGGGCAGCGACAGCGACGGGCAGCAGGCGAGCGTGATGGCGTAGACGATGCCGAGCCATTCGACATAGTTCTCGAACTTCTTGCCGGCGCATTCGGCGACATAGCGGTGCTCGATCGGGAAGGGCGGCACGATCGTGGTCGGCGTCAACAGCAGGTCGTAGTTTTTGAAGAACTCGATCGCGCGCGCGGTCATGCCGACGCGTTGCGCCTCGGCGCGCGCGAGCTGCTCGACGGTGAGCTTGAGGCCTTCCTCGATGTTCCAGATCACCTCGGGCTTCAGGAGGTCGCGCTTGGTCCGCAGCAGATTGGCCTTGGTGATCGCGAAATCGAAGGCGCGCAGGACGTGGAAGCATTCATGCGCCTCGCGCCAGTCCGGATGCGCTTCCTCCACGATCGCGCCAGCCTCCGCAAAGCGTTCCGCGGCCTTGCGCGTGATCGCCTTGACCTCGGGATCGACCGGCGTGATGCCGAGATCGGGCGAATAGGCGATGCGCTTCGGCTTCTTGCCTGACTGCGCCGCCGACAGGAACGAGGTCGCAGGTGCGGGCAGCGAGAGCGGGTCGTCTGCATAGTCGCCGCTCATGGCATCCAACAGCAGCGCAAGATCCTCGACGTTGCGTGCCATCGGTCCCACCACGCCGAGATTGCGGTCGATCGCCGATTTGGACGTATGTGCGACGCGCCCGATGCTCGGCCGCATGCCGACCACGCCGCAGAAGGCCGCGGGGCTGCGCAAGCTGCCGCCCATGTCGGAGCCCTGGGCGAGCCAGGCCATGCCGGTGGCCAGCGCCACCGCCGCGCCGCCGGAGGAGCCGGCCGCAGACTTCGTCGTATCCCAGGGATTGAGCGTCGCGCCGAACACTTCGTTGAACGTGTTGGCGCCGGCGCCGAATTCCGGTGTGTTCGACTTGGCGTAGACGACCGCGCCATTGCCTTCGAGGTTCTCGACCATGAGATCGGACTGCTTGGGCACATTGTCCCTGAAGATCGGCGAACCCTGCGTGTTCAGCACGCCGGCGACGTCAGTGAGATCCTTGATCGGCACCGGCAGGCCCGCGAGCAGCCCGCGCGCGCCGGCCGGCTTCTGCATCAGCGTCTTGGCGTTGTCCCGCGCGCGATCGAAGCACAGTGTCGGCAGCGCGTTGACCTTGCCGTCGACCTCACCGATGCGCTTCTCCACCACATCCAGCAGTTCGAGCGGCGAGACGTCGCCGGAGCGCAGCTTGTCGACGACGGCGCAGGCGGTTTCGCGGATCAGGTCTTGAGACAACTATTTTACTCCTGTGATTATTGTGTCGTCATTGCGAGCGCAGCGAAGCAGTCCAGACTGGTACCGCGGATGCGTTCCTGGATTGCTTCGCTGCGCTCGCAATGACGGAGATACTTAGCCCCATCCGGCGCTGATGCCGCCATCGACGGTGTAGATCACCCCCGACGTATATCCGGCGCGATCAGACGCCAGGAACGCCATGAGATCGCCGATCTCGCGCGCATGCGCGGGACGGCCGAGCGGCAGGCTCTTCTGGAATTCCTTGTAGCGGCTCTCATCGCCGAACTGGTGCTTTGCCCGCGTCTTGAGCAGGGTGACGTGGCGATCAGTGCCGACCGGGCCGGGATTGATGCCGACCACGCGGATGTTGTCGGCTAGGCTCTTGCCGCCGAGCGCGCGGGTGAAGGCCATCAATGCGGCGTTGCCGGCGCTGCCGCAGATGTAATTGGCGTCGAATTTTTCGCCGGCCGCACCGATGTCATTGACGATGACGCCGCCGCCCTTCGCCTTCATCTGCGCGTAGATCTGCCGCGTCAGGTTGATGTAGCCGAACACTTTCAATTCCCAGGCGTGCCGCCAGGTCGCCTCGTCGATCTTGTCGATCGAGCCGCCGGGGATGTCGCCGGCATTGTTGACGAGCACGTCGATGTCGGCGGCTTCCCGCGCGAGCCGCGCCACGTCCTCGGCCTTGCGCAGGTCCACGATGCTCGTCGCGGCGTCGATCTGGTGTGCGGAGCGCAGGTGGTCCGCCAGCGCCTTGAGCTGGTCGCCGCTGCGGGCGGCGAGCAGGAGGTTTGCGCCTTCTTCGGCAAACGCCTCGGCGGCGGCTGCGCCAATGCCTTTGGACGCGCCTGTGATCAGGACGCGCTTGCCACGCAGATGCAGATCCATGAAGGGTACTCGCTCGGTGGGAACATCAGGATCAAACCAGTAGGCGCTCGGCCGCGCCACGGTCAACATTGCAGTGCAGCGTTGCACTGCTGCCGAGTTTGGTCCATTGCAGTGCGGTCAAAAAGGCGGCGGCTGCCGGACCAACCAAGGACGTTCTCGATGAGCAAGAAACAATACCGGATTGCAGTCATTCCCGGCGACGGCATCGGCAAGGAAGTGATGCCCGAGGGCCTGCGCGTTCTGGAGGCAGCGGCGAAGAAGCACGGGGTGTCCCTGCATTTCGACCATTTCGACTTCTCGTCCTGGGACTATTACGAGAAGCACGGCCAGATGATGCCCGACGACTGGAAAGAGAAGATCGGCAAGCATGACGCGATCTATTTCGGCGCCGTCGGCTGGCCGGCCAAGATTCCGGATCACGTCTCGCTGTGGGGTTCGCTGATCAAGTTTCGCCGCGAGTTCGACCAGTATGTGAACTTGCGCCCGGTGCGGCTGATGCCCGGCGTGCCGTCGCCGCTGGCGAACCGCAAGCCCGGCGACATCGATTTCTGGGTGGTGCGCGAGAACACTGAAGGTGAATATTCCTCCGTCGGCGGCCGCATGTTCCCGGACACCGACCGCGAGTTCGTGACGCAGCAGACGGTGATGACCCGCACCGGCGTCGACCGCATCCTGAAATTCGCTTTCGAGCTCGCACAGTCGCGGCCGAAGAAGCACCTGACCTCGGCGACGAAATCCAATGGCATCTCGATCACCATGCCCTATTGGGACGAGCGCGTGGAGGCGATGGCCAAGAAATTCCCAGGCGTGAAGTGGGACAAGTACCACATCGACATTCTGACCGCGAACTTCGTGCTGCATCCGGACTGGTTCGACGTCGTGGTCGGCTCGAATCTGTTCGGCGACATCCTCTCCGATCTCGGCCCGGCCTGCACCGGCACCATCGGCATCGCGCCATCAGGCAACATCAATCCCGAGGGCGATTTCCCCTCGGTGTTCGAGCCGGTGCACGGCTCGGCGCCCGACATTGCGGGGCAGGGCATCGCCAACCCGATCGGCGCGATCTGGTCCGGCGCGATGATGCTCGAGCATCTCGGCGAGAAGGAAGCCGGCAAGTCGATCGTCGATGCGATCGAGCGCACGCTCGCCGAACGCACGCTGCGGACGAAGGACCTCGGCGGCAACGCCGACACCACCGCCTGCGGCAAGGCGGTTGCGGATATGGTGGATTGAGGCGGCAGATCTTCCCCTCTCCCCTTGTGGGCCTGTTGCGTAATTCGTCAATTGTGATTCCCTCGGGCAAAGCCTTGGAGGGTAGC
>NZ_JCAMOP010000044.1:0-70776 GCF_059512345.1 Bradyrhizobium sp. Unk1 | reverse complement strand
CATCGATCGACTTGACCAATCGCCAACCTGTCAGTGATGTGTCCGAACAGGTGTCAGCCATGTCTCCCGACTAAACAGAAGGCGGGGCATCCAGTACGCCGCGGCCCATCGGCTCCATCACTGCTGTCACGGAGTACTGGATCGCCCGCCTTCGCGGGCGATGACAGCGGAAGATGTGGCCTGACTGACCCGCCTAACACCTACGCCAGCGTATGCACGATCACCGGCCCGGCTGCGGCGCTCGCATGCCCTGCGAGCAGCGGCCCCAGATCCTTCTCGATCCAGGCGATCGCGCGCCGGTTCGCCTCCTCCGCCTGCTCGAACTTGTCGAAGATGGAGATCGCGGTGACCGTGTCGTCGCCGGCATAGACGACGTAATAGGCGCGGAAACCGTCGACGTCGCTGATGATCGGAACGGCGCCGTCCTTGATGCGGCGCGCCAGCTCTTCGGCGCTCCCGCTTTTCGCCTTGGCCTGACGGATGGCGGCATACATGGCATCCTCCTCCGGCTATTGCTGTCGGGCATGGTGCCCGGCTTCGATCCTACGCCGAAGCGCGCGACCAATCCACGCTTGGTTAACCCGGCACTAATCGGTCTCCGCGATCTGCAACCAACGGTTAAGCACGCCTCAACATCGCTGCCCTAGTCTCGCCGCACTCACTTTTCGCAAACGGCGGCGGCCTATCCTGCCGGGTGAAGTGACATCAGGGGGTTCATCATGCGCGTTGCGCTGCTGCTGACCGCGACCGTTGTGGGCGCGCTCTTCGCCAATCCATCCCATGCCGGATCGCTCGACGCGTCGGCCGGGGCAGCGCAGGCGCTGCCGCCGGGCTTCCAGAGCTACCGCGGCTACATGTTCGACCTGACGGAGAATTCCGAGCGCAAGGACGTCGACAAGCTCACCGACAATCTGAAGCAGCAGATCGACGTCGTCGAAGCTTCCGGCCTGTCGCCGCGCGTGCTCCGCTTCTTCCACACCGTTCCGATCGTCGCGAGCGAGCTCGCCTGCCTCGACGAAGGCGCCGCGACCGCGTGCTACGGCCGGGTCACACCGGACATCCAGCGCACCGCACCCCGGACGCTGACGGTCTGGGACCACGACAAGCAGCGCTGGATCAATCCGAATGCCGTCGACCTCGCGGTCGATTCGGGCCTCGGCGTGATCATGCTGCGGCCGGACATGATGCGCTACGAGAAGGAAGCCGTGCTGCTGCACGAGCTGCTGCACGCCTATCACGCGCGGCTGTTGCCGGACGGCTACGCCAACAAGGGCGTGATCGGCTATTTCGCCCTTGCCAAGTCCAAGGACCTGTTGCCCAAGGAATCCTATGCGCTGAAGAATCCCATGGAATTCTTTGCCGTGACCGCCAGCATCTTCCTGGCCGGCAAGAGCGAATTCCACGACCCGAAGTCGCGCGAGGCGCTCAAGGAGAAGATGCCGGACTATTACAAATATCTGGTCGGCGTGTTCGGCTTCGACCCCGATCCGGCACCGGCGAGCGGTCCGGTTGCCTCGCTGAAGTAAGGCGCCTGCGCCAAGCCACCTCAGAAAGCCGCGCAAAAATGCGCGGCTTTTTTGGTTTGGGTACCGGAAGCTGCGGATGACGCACCGCCGGGAATTGCCAAGGCGGGGCCCGATCTGCATAGTCCCGCGCGCATCGATACCGTTTTAAGAGGATAGAACAACATGGCGGACGCCGACCTGGATGTCGTGATCCGGCAACTGGCCAGACAGCTGCATACGGGCCTTTTGACCCGCGCCAAGGAGCGGCGGGATCGCTTCAACGGCCTTGCGGCCAAGGCCAAGGGCAAGGAGACCGGCGACCGCTTCAAGATGATGGCCAAGGCCACGATGGAGCAGGCCACCGCCGCCGCCAAGCGCCTCCAGATGTCCGCCGACAACGTCGCCGACAGCTACGCCCGCTCGATGCGAATCGCGGCCAGCACGCCGATCGCGGCGAAGGTGGAGAAAAAGGCGAAGGAGAAGCCTGAGAAGAAGGCCGCAAAGGCCAAGAAGGCGAAAGCCAAGAAAGCGAAATAAGCGCGGCTCGCGCGCTTCACCTCGCCCCGCTTGCGAGGAGAGGTCGGATCGTTCTTGCGATCCGGGTGAGGGGGTACAGGTACCGCGACGGTCGCGCGTGTGGATAGAGCCCCTCGCCCCAACCCTCTCCCCGTAAGAACGGGGAGAGGGAGAAAAACTCCTCTCACCGCCGCGGCTCGGCGCTCGCGAGCTCGGCGAGCTTGGCGCGCGCTGCGTCGCGGGTGCGGCCGTCCTTGCCGGCCGGCAGCGCGAGCGCGGCTTCGAAATCGGCGCGTGCGTCGTCGGCCTGGCCGCGGGCGAGGAAGGCAACGCCACGGTCGAGGCGGGCCTGCGCATCCGACGGGTCGAGACGGACCGCCGTGTTGTAGCTCAGGATGGCGCGATCGAGATCGCCGGTGGCCGCGAGCGCGAGACCGCGCTGGTGATAGGGCGCGGCGTGCCTGGGATCATGCGCGATCGCCTCGTCGTAATCCTCGATGGCAAGCTCCAGGTCGCCGTTCTGCAGGCGCGCCTGCGCCCGGTCGCGATACAGCGAGGCGCGGTTGGGATTGAGGTGGATGGCCTCGTCGAAATCCGCGATCGCCCGCCGCCAGTCGCCGTGGCGCAACGCGATCCGTCCGCGCCCTTCATAGGCGAAGGCGATCAGCGATCCGCGCAGCGGCGAGAAGCCGATCACGGCCGAGCAGATGTCGGGCTCGTCCTCGTCCCCGCAATTGACGACCGTGTGCGTGGACAGGCCAATGAGCACGCCCAGGACGATCAGCAATGGTACCGCAGCTTTGGTCATCTTCGACCGTGGCAGGCAAAGGGCCGGCCACGCATCCCCTTTCGAAGGAACAGTCTCGCCATGGTGTTAACACCGGCCGGGACCATCCTGTGTGCGCCAGGTCACAAAAGCTGGTCACAAAGCCGGGCGCGATTCCGGCCGGTTCCGCATCAGCCCCAAGGGCCACGGGAAGGACCAGGTGAAGGGCCGCGTGAGGACGACTGCCCCCACGGGCTCCGCGGCGGATAGTTTTCGTTGGCACCGACCGACGGCGCCTGCGCACCGAGCTCGGCCGCGAGCTGCTGGAGCGCCGCGATACGGTTCTGCGTCGAAGGATGGGTGGCGAAGAGATTGTCCACGCCATGGCCCGATAGCGGATTGATGATGAACATGTGCGCGGTCGCGGGATTGCGCTCGGCATCATAGTTCGGGACCTGATGCGCGGCGCCTTCGATCTTCACCAATGCGGACGCCAGCCACATCGGCTGGCCCGCAATGCGCGCGCCGAGATTGTCCGCGGCATATTCGCGGGTGCGGCTGATCGCCATCTGCACCAGCATGGCGCCGATCGGGGCGAGGATCATCATCAGGATCGAGCCGACGACGCCGGGGCCGTTGTTGCCGCGATTGCCGCCGAAGAACATGCCGAACTGCGCCAGCATCGAGATCGCGCCGGCAATGGTCGCGGTAACAGTCATCAGCAGCGTGTCGTGATGCTTGATATGCGCGAGCTCGTGCGCGATCACGCCGGCCAGCTCCTCGCGGCTGAGCTGGTTCATCAGGCCGACGGTGACGGCAACAGCGGCATTCTCGGGATTGCGCCCGGTCGCGAACGCGTTGGGCTGCGCCTCGTCCATCACGAACACGCGCGGCATCGGCAAGCCCGCGCGGCCCGCAAGCTCGGCGACGAGCCCGACCAGTTCCGGCGCGCTGGCGCGGTCGACCTCATGGGCGCCGTACATGCGGAGCACCATGCGATCGGAGTTCCAGTAGGTGAAGAGATTGGTCGCGGCGGCAATGACGAGCGCGATCATGGCGCCGGCGGCGCCGCCAATCAGATAGCCGACGCCCATGAACAGGGCGGTGAGGCCTGCGAGCAGCATTGCGGTCCGAAGATAGTTCATGGCCGTCTCCCGGGGGCGGCCGCGGGCGAGCCATCGGCCGGCGCCCTTCAGGTAGGGATGACCCCGGCCCGGGTGCAAGGTTTCAAGGTGCGTCGCGGAGCCGCGGCTATGCCCAACATTGCATTTCCGTCATGCCGGGCTTGCCCCGCCTGCGCGGCCGAAGCCGCTTCGGCGAGGCGAAGGCCCGGGCATCCACGTTCTTCCTCCACACAGGCCCGAAAGGCGTGGACGGCCGGGACAAGCCCGGCCATGACGAAGGGATGGTTTGAGGCGCTCAATTCACCTAAGCTTCAGCAAGATTCCACACGCGCCCTTCTCCCCGCCGGAAACCTCATGCTCCAAACCCGATTTGCGATCGCGGCCGCCGCTCTGCTCGCCTTCGCCCTCCCCGCCTCCGCCCAGTTCGCGCCACCACCCGCCAAGCCTGCAGCGCCTAGAGCCACAGCGCCGTCGCCGCGCGCAGCGTCGTGCCACAATGGCGCGAGCTTCGATCGCTTTCTGGCTGATGTGAAGCAACAGGCGGGCGCCGCCGGCGTGTCGCAGCGGACGATATCGGAGGCCTCGCCCTACCTCGTCTACGACCAGGGCATCGTCAACCGCGACCGCGGCCAGCGCGTGTTCGGCCAGCTCTTCACCGAATTTGCGGGCCGCATGGCCGCGCCCTATCGCATGCAGAACGGCCAGCAGCACATCAAGAACCACGCGGCTGCGTTCGCGCGCGCCGAAAAGGAGTACGGCGTGCCGCCGGCGGTGATCGCCGCGTTCTGGGGCCTCGAGAGCGATTTCGGCGTCAACATGGGCAATCTGCCGACGCTGAAATCGCTGGTGTCGCTGGCCTATGACTGCCGCCGCTCGGAGATGTTCGTGAACGAGACCATCGCCGCGCTGAAGATCATCGACCGTGGCGATCTCACACCAGACGAGATGGTCGGCTCCTGGGCCGGCGAGCTCGGCCAGACGCAATTCCTGCCCGTGCATTACGTCAACTACGCCGTCGACTATGACGGCGACGGCCGACGCGATCTCTTGCGCAGCGAGGACGACGTGATCGGCTCGACTGCGAACTACATCGCCAACGGATTGAAATGGCGGCGCGGCGAGCCGTGGCTCGAAGAGATCAAGGTGCCGCAAAACCTGCCATGGGATCAGACCGACCTCACGGTGCAGCAGCCGCGCGCGAAATGGGCGCAGCTGGGGGTCACCTATCCCGACGGCCGGCCGCTGCCGAACGACAATCTCGCGGCGTCCGTGCTGCTGCCGATGGGACGCTTTGGGCCTGCCTTCATGGCGTATGCGAATTTCGCGGCCTACACCGAGTGGAATAATTCGCTGATCTATTCGACCACCGCGGGTTATCTCGCCACCCGCATCGCGGGCGCGGCGCCGATGCGCAAGCCGGCGGGGCCGGTCGCGCAACTGCCGTTCAATGAGCTCAAGCAATTGCAGCAGCTCCTGGTCCAGGCCGGCTTCAATGTCGGCAAGGTCGACGGCGTGCTGGGCCAGCAGAGCCGTGCCGCCGTGAAGGCGATGCAGATCAAATACGGCCTGCCCGCCGATTCCTGGCCGACCGCCGAGCTGCTCGCACGGATGCGCGGCGGCACGGCCCAGGCGCAGCCACAGGCGACGATCCGCTAAATAATCTATCCGTCGTCATGCCCCGCGAAGGCGGGGCATCCAGTACTCCGCAGCCCCTCGATTCAATCACAGGCGTCTCGGCGTACTGGATCGCCCGGTCAAGCCGGGCGATGACAGCGAGGGTGTGGTTGCGACGACACTGTGGGTGCGGCTCGCTAGAATTTTCGCACCGCACAAGCCGCTCTCGCGATTGTAATTTTCCATGAGGCTCCCATGTGAGTGGCTCAGGTTTCTCCTGAGTTTTCCCTCATTCGAGCGAGCATCACATGTCCTTCCACGACGCCGTCGTCCCCGCTTATTTGCAAATGCTGAACAGCCTCATTGGCCTGCTCGCCAAGGCCGAGGTGCATTGCGCGGCCAAAAAAATCGATCCGGCCGTCCTGCTCGGCTCTCGCCTGTTTCCGGACATGCTGCCGCTGTCGAAGCAGATCCAGCTCGTCAGCGATTTCGCCTCCAAGGGCTGCGCGCGGCTGACGCATAGCGAAGTGCCCTCGACGCCCGACACGGAAAAGACGTTCGAGGAGCTGAAGCAGCGGCTCGCCAAGACGATCGACTACGTCAAATCGTTCAAGCCGGAGCAGTTCGAAGGCGCCGACACCAGGGACGTGACCTTCCCGGCCGGCCCGGACCGGTCCATGACGTTCAAGGGCCAGCAATTCTTCAGTGCGGTGTCGCTGCCGAACTTCTATTTCCACGCCGCGACCGCCCACGGCATCATGCGTCACAACGGCGTCGAGATCGGCAAGCGCGATTTCCTCGGCGCGAACTGATTTGCCAAATCGCACGACGCCGTAGCAGAATTCTGCTGCCGCGGCCGAAATTGCACATCAATTATGCTGCGCGGGCCTTGCCGCGCAGCTCGCCTGCACTTTCCGTATGGCTCATCACTTGCGCTGATTGCCGCAATGCACAAGTGTTCCGGATCTCTCACCGCCTGGAAGCATTCCCATGAGCCGTCCGACCAAATTGCTAGAGACCTACAAGCTCGGCCCGATCACGCTGGCGAACCGCCTCGTGATGGCGCCGCTGACGCGCAACCGCGCCGCGCCCGGCACATTCGTGCCGAGCCCGCTCGCCGCCGATTATTACGGCCAGCGCGCCTCCGCAGGTCTCCTGGTCACCGAAGCAAGCCAGATCTCGCAGCAGGGCCAAGGCTACCAGGACACGCCCGGCATCTACAGCAAGGACCAGGTCGCCGGCTGGCGCAAGGTCACCGAGCGCGTGCACGAGCGCGGCGGCAAGATCTTCATCCAGCTCTGGCATGTCGGCCGTATCTCGCATGTCGATCTCCAGGCCAATGGCGCAGCCCCGGTGGCGCCGAGCGCGATCCGCGCCAAGGGCAAGACCTTCGTGAACGGCACCTTCGCCGACGTCTCCGAGCCCCGTGCGCTCGAGCTCTCCGAACTTCCCGGCATCATCGACGACTTCAAGCGCGCCACCAAGAATGCGCTCGAAGCCGGTTTCGACGGCGTCGAGATCCACGGCGCCAACGGCTATCTGCTCGACCAGTTCGCGAGGGACGGCGCCAACAAGCGCACCGATGCTTACGGCGGCTCCATCGAAAACCGCGCGCGGCTGATGCTGGAGGTCTCCAGGGCTGTTGCCGCCGAGGCCGGCGCCGACCGCACCGGCATCCGCATCTCGCCGGTGACGCCGGCCAACGACCTCTCCGATTCCAATCCGCAGGCCTTGTTCGATCACATCGTCGACGGCCTCAGCGCGCTCAAGCTGGTCTATCTGCACGTGGTCGAAGGCGCCACCGGCGGTCCGCGCGACATCGCCCCGTTCGACTATGCGGACCTGCGCAAGCGCTTCTCCGGAGCCTACATCGCCAACAACGGCTACGACTTCGATCTCGCGACCAAGGTGCTGGACGCGAACGCGGCCGATCTCATCGCCTTCGGCAAGCCGTTCATCTCCAACCCCGACCTCGTCGAACGGCTGAAGACGGGCGCGGCGCTGAACGATTGGGACAAGAACACGTTCTATGGCGGCGGCGCGAAGGGGTATACGGATTATCCGACGCTGGCGGCCGAGCCGGCGGAGTAGTCTCCACCCATGACGGTGTCATGCCCCGCGACCCGGCTACGCCAAGGCTTCGCCGGGGCTGCGGTCCAGGGCGCCGAAGCTTTAGCGTAGGCGGCAGGCGGGGCATCCAGTAACCACCGGCAGCGAGATCTAATCGCGGGGCCGCGGCGTACTGGATCGTCCGCCTTCGCGGACGATGACACCGAGAATGTGGAACGTATGTGCCACAAAGAAAAAGGCCGGGATCGCTCCCGGCCTTTCGTGTTTGATGACGCTACGCGCCGCTTACTTCGCTTCCGCGCGCTTGGGCGGGGACGCCGGCCACGACTTGATCAGCGTGTCGTAGTCAACCGTCTCGCCCTTCGGCTTCTCGTTGGCGAGCTTGCGCTGCGGCGCGATGGTGCCGTCCTTCTGGGCCTTGGCGTACCAGTATTCGGCGGTCTCCTTCTTGTGCAGCTTCGGACCGCAGGCGCCCTGCACGCCGGACTTCTCGAGGCGCTCCATGACGGAGTCCTGAGCGGCTGCGAGTGCATCCATCGCGGCTTGCGGCGTCTTCGCACCGGACGACGCATCGCCGATGTTCTGCCACCAGAGCTGCGCGAGCTTCGGATAGTCGGGCACGTTGTTGCCGGTCGGGGTCCACTGCACGCGCGCGGGCGAGCGGTAGAACTCGATCAGGCCGCCGAGCTTCGGCGCACGCTCGGTGAACGACTTGTCCCAGATGTCGGATTCACGAATGAAGGTGAGACCGACATGGCTCTTCTTCAGCGACACCGTCTTGGAAACGATGAACTGGAGATAGAGCCAGGCCGCCTTGCGGCGGTCAGCCGGGGTCGACTTCAACAGCGTGAGCGAGCCGGCGTCCTGGTAGCCGAGCTTCATGCCTTCCTTCCAGTACGAGCCGTGCGGCGACGGAGCCATACGCCATTTCGGCGTACCGTCCGCGTTCATCACGGCGATGCCGGGCTTCACCATGTCGGCGGTGAAGGCGGTGTACCAGAACATCTGCTGGGCGATGTTGCCCTGAGCCGGCACGGGACCGGACTCGGAGAAGGTCATGCCCTGGGCCTGTGGCGGAGCATACTTCTTCATCCACTCGAGGTACTTGGTGATCGAGTAGACCGCAGCCGGGCCGTTGGTGTCGCCACCACGCTCGACCGAGGAGCCGACCGGACGGCAGCCTTCCATGCGGATGCCCCATTCGTCGACCGGCAGACCGTTCGGAATGCCCTTGTCGCCGTTGCCGGCCATCGACAGCCAGGCGTCGGTGAAACGCCATCCGAGCGACGGGTCCTTCTTGCCATAGTCCATATGGCCGTAGACCTTGACGCCGTTGATCTCCTTGATGTCGTTGGTGAAGAACTCGGCGATGTCCTCGTAGGCCGACCAGTTCACGGGCACGCCGAGCTCGTAGCCATACTTGGCCTTGAACTTGGTCTTGTAGTCCGGGTTGGTGAACCAGTCGTAGCGGAACCAATAGAGGTTCGCGAACTGCTGGTCGGGCAGCTGATAGAGCTTGCCGTCCGGCGCCGTGCCGAACGACTTGCCGATGAAGTCGTTGACGTCGAGCTGGGGATCGGTGACGTCCTTGCCCTCGCCGGTCATATAATCCGACAGTGCGATGGTCTGGCCGTAGCGGAAGTGCGTGCCGATCAGATCGGAGTCATTGATCCAGCCGTCATAGACGTTCTTGCCGGACTGCATCTGGGTCTGCAGCTTCTCGACGACGTCACCTTCCTGGATGATGTCGTGCTTGAGCTTGATGCCGGTGAGCTCGGAGAACGCCTTTGCCAGCGTCTGCGACTCGTATTCGTGGGTCGCGATGGTCTCGGAGACGACGTTGATCTCCATGCCCTTGAAGGGCTCGGCGGCCTTGGCGAACCACTCCAGCTCCTTCTTCTGCTCGTCCTTCGACAGCGTCGAGGGCTGGAATTCCGCAATCCACTTCTGGATTGCGGCGTCGTCGGCGGCGCGGACCGGCGCCGAGACGGCGAACGACACCGCAACGATGGCGGCGGCGCTGGACATGGTCAGAAAACTATTCTTGGTCAATGGACCTTTCCTTCTCCTAAACTGTCGCATGTTGTTCCTCCGTTGCAGCGACAAAATTTTATACAGGCCCGGGTTGCCCCCGGACCTGGCCGTCCCTTCGCGAGCTTCAGACCGTGCGAAAAATGAGCACGGCCGTGGCCAGCGAAATCCCACTTGCGAGCCACAGGCTCGAAATCTCAAAACCTTCCTCGCCGATCGGCAGGGTGGCGAGTATATCGGTGCCGGCGAAGGCGATCCACAGAAGGTGGATGACGGCCGCCGTGATCAGCGAGATGAACAGGCGGTCGCCCCGCGTCGTCGGAATGCTGAGCACGCCGACGCGCTCGGCTTCGGGATAGACCGCGGCAAGATACGTCATGACCGCGAGGGTGCAGGCGAGCGCCACGAAAAAGATCGCGGTCGGCAGCGTCCAGGCCATCCATGCAATAGATTCCATCGATGCCTCCCTAGACCCGACCGAGCGCGAAACCGCTCGCGATGTAATTGCGGACGAACCAGATCACGAGGGCGCCCGGGATGATGGTCAGCACGCCGGCCGCGGCCAACAGCCCCCAGTCCATGCCCGCGGCCGACACCGTACGCGTCATGATCGCCGCGATCGGTTTTGCCTGCACCGAGGTCAGCGTTCGCGCGAGCAGGAGCTCGACCCAGGAGAACATGAAGCAGAAGAAGGCGGCGACGCCGATGCCGCTCGCGATCAGCGGCACCAGGATCCTGATGAAGAAGCGCGGGAACGAATAGCCGTCGAGGAAGGCGGTCTCGTCGATCTCGCGCGGCACGCCGGAGACGAAGCCTTCGAGGATCCACACCGCCAGCGGAACGTTGAAGATGCAATGCGCGAGCGCAACGGCCCAGGGAGTATCAAAGAGCCCGATCGCCGAATAGAGGTTGAAGAACGGCAGCGCATAGACCGCGGCCGGGGCCATGCGGTTCGACAGCAGCCAGAAGAACAGATGCTTGTCGCCGAGGAAGCGGTAGCGCGAGAACGCATAGGCCGCGGGCAGCGCCACCGAGATCGAAATGATGGTGTTGATGACGACGTACTCGAGCGAGTTGATGTAGCCGGAATACCAGCTCTCGTCGGTGAAGATACGCCTGTAGTGCTGCAGCGTCGGGGTATGCGGCCACAGCGTCATCGTCGAGACGATTTCCGCGTTGGTCTTGAAGCTCATGTTGACGAGCCAGTAGATCGGCAACAGCAGGAAGATCAGGAACAGCGCCATGATGACGCGACGGCCGGGAATTGAGTGCATCAGGCCACTCCTTCCTTTGGCTTGAGTGCAGTCACGGGCTTGAGCGCGGCCAACGGCTTGGGCTCAGTCGCCGGCTCGCTCTCGGCCTGGACTTTGCGTTCGGCGCCGGCATTGGTCATGACGGTGTAGAAGATCCAGCAGACGATCAGGATGATCAGATTGTAGACCAGCGAGAGCGCCGCGGCCTTGCCGAGGTCGAACTGGCCGAGCGCGATCTTGACGAGCTCGATCGAGACGAAGGTGGTCGAGTTACCCGGCCCGCCGCCGGTGACGACGAACGGCTCGGTGTAGATCATGAAGCTGTCCATGAAGCGCAGCAGCACCGCGATCAAGAGCACGCGGTTCATCTTCGGCAGCTGGATCGCCTTGAATACTGCCCAGCGCGAGGCGCCGTCGATCTGCGCAGCCTGGTAATAGGCCTCGGGGATCGACTTCAGGCCGGCATAGCAGAGTAGCGCAACGAGGCTGGTCCAGTGCCAGACGTCCATCACGATGACAGTGATCCAGGCGTCGACTGCGTTGGACACGTAGTTGTAGTCGAGGCCCATCGCATTGAGCGTATAGCCCATCAGACCGATGTCGGGCCGGCCAAAAATCTGCCAGATCGTGCCGACCACGTTCCACGGAATCAGCAGCGGCAGCGCGAGGATGACGAGGCAGGCCGCGACCGTCCAGCCCTGGCGCGGCATCGACAGTGCGACGACGATGCCGAGCGGCACCTCGATCGCGAGGATCACCATGGAGAAGAACAGATTGCGGCCGAGCGAGGCGAGGAAGCGGCCGCCGAGATCGGTCGAGGGATCGAGCAGCTCCTTGAACCAGCCGACGCCGTTCCAGAAGAACTGGTTGTTGCCGAAGGTGTCCTGCATCGAATAGTTCACGACCGTCATCAGCGGCAGCACCGCCGAGAAGGCCACGACCAGGAACACTGGCAGCACCAGGAACCAGGCTTTTTGGTTGACGGTCTTGTCCATCAGGCGGCTCCCTCCACCAGAAGGCTGTCGGCATAGACGTGGACATGCGCCGGATCGAATCTCAGCCCGGCGGTGCCGTCCGCGCTAGTGAAGCCCGCCGGCGCGCGTGCCGCGATCTTGGCCTCGCCGATGCGGACGCGCGCGAAGCGGATGCGGCCGAGGTCGTCGATGCGGTCGATCTTCGCACTGAGCAATCCGGGTGCGGGCGCGACGGCGTCGACGAACTCCGGACGCACGCCGATCTCGATCTTGGCGCCGGCAGGCAGGTTGTCATAACTGCGGTTGAGCGCGATGACATTCCCGCCGATGCGCGCCTCGCGACCCCTAACCTCGGCCGGCAGGATGTTCATGCCGGGCGAGCCGATGAAATAGCCCACGAAGGTGTGCGCCGGCTTGTCGAACAGCTCGGCGGGCGTCCCGCTCTGCACCACGCGGCCGTCATGCATGACGACAACGGTGTCGGCGAAGGTCAGCGCCTCGGTCTGGTCGTGGGTGACGTAGATCATCGTCAGGTCGAGCTCGCGATGCAGCGCCTTCAGCTTGGAGCGGAGCTGCCATTTCAGCTCGGGATCGATCACGGTCAGCGGCTCGTCGAACAGCACTGCGGCGACGTCGGAGCGGACCAGGCCGCGGCCGAGCGAGATTTTTTGCTTGGCATCCGCCGTGAGGCGCGTCGCCTTGCGGTTGAGATAGGGCTCAAGGTCGAGCAGGCGGCCGATCTCGGCGACACGCTTGTCGATCTCGGCCTTCGGTACGCCGCGGTTCTTCAGCGGAAACGCCAGGTTCTGCCCCACCGTCATGGTGTCGTAGATCACCGGAAACTGGAACACCTGGGCGATGTTGCGCTTCTGGGTTGACAGCGGTGTGATGTCCTGGCCGTCGAACAGGATTTTCCCCCGCGACGGCGTGATGATGCCGGAGATGACGTTGAGCAGCGTGGTCTTGCCGCAGCCGGACGGCCCGAGCAGCGCGTAAGCGCCGCCCTGCCGCCAAGTCATGGTTACCGGCTTCAGCGCAAAGCTTTCCTGCGGCGCATCATTGCCGCCGTAGGAATGGGCGAGATCGACGAGGTCAATGCGGGCCATGTCGCATCTCCCTCAAGAGCTTTTCGTTGTTGACGCGTTTTCTTCACGCGAACCGCTACGCACTTCGCTTGAAAACGCTATGCCCGGCGCAGCGACCAGTCGGTCGGCCGCGTCGAAGACGAAGACATCATTGGGATCGAGCACGGCATCGATGGTCTGGCCGGGCTCGAACTCGTGCACGCCGTGTAGCACCGCCACCCAGTTCGATCCGTCGCGGGTCAGATGCACGAAACTCTCCGAACCGGTGATCTCGGTCACCGTCACCGTGGCGTGGAAGGCATGGCGGTCGGCCTCGCCATTGGCAAGCGCGAGCTGATGGGCGCGGAAGCCGACGCGATAGGCGCCGTCGGCGAGCGATGAATAGAGACCGGAGGCCGGCGCGGCGATGCCGCCCGCATATTGCACAGAGCCGTTCTTCTTTTCGATGCCGACGAGGTTGAGCGGCGGATCGGAGAACACCTGGGCGACACGCAGCGTCTGCGGACGGCGGTAGACGTTCGGCGTCTCGCCGATCTGGAGCGCCTGCCCCTGCCACATGCAGACCGTGTTGCCGCCAAGCAGCAGCGCTTCGGTCGGCTCGGTCGTGGCATAGACGAAGATCGCGCCGGACGCCTCGAAGATGCGCGGCAGCTCGGTACGCAGCTCCTCGCGCAGCTTGTAGTCGAGATTGGCGAGCGGTTCGTCGAGCAGCACGAGATCGGCGCCCTTCACCAGCGCGCGCGCCATCGCGGTGCGCTGCTGCTGGCCGCCGGAGAGCTGGAGCGGCGTGCGTTTCAGGAACGGCTCGAGCCGGAGCAGCCGCGCGGCTTCCGCCACGCGCTTCTCGATCTCCTCACGCGGCTTGCCCTGCACGCGCAAGGGCGAAGCGATGTTCTCGTAGACCGTGAGCGAGGGGTAGTTGATGAACTGCTGATAGACCATCGCGACCGAACGCTGGCGCACGTCGACACCGGTGACGTCCTTGCCGTTGACCAGCACCTTGCCCGAGGTCGGCTTGTCGAGGCCGGCGAGCAGCCGCATGATCGAGGTCTTGCCCGACAGCGTCGGCCCGAGCAGCACGTTGAGCGTGCCGCTCTCGAGCATCAGCGAGACGTCGCGGATGTGTGGTATCCCCTCGACGGTCCGGGTCACATGATCGAGCGTCACGGTCATGGGCGTCCTCCCGCTTCCAGCAGGGGACTTTGCGGCACAGTATGGGTTGTAATCCAGTCGTTCAATGCAGCGATCTCGTCGGCAGATAGTCGCAGGCCAAGCTTGGAGCGGCGCCAGACGATGTCTTCCGCCGTGACCGCCCATTCATTGGCCATGAGGTAGCGGACCTCGCGCTCGGTCAGCGTCGCGCCGAAGGCCTGGCCGAGATCGGCCGCCGATTTGGCATCGCCGAGCAGCTTGATGGCACGGGTGCCGTAAGCGCGGGCGAGACGCCGGGCGTGCTCGAGACTGAGGAAGGGATAGCCGCGCTGGAGCTCGGCGATCAGGCCGTCGACGTCGGACACGCCCATGTCGCCGCCGGGCAGCGGCCATTTGCCGGTCCAGCCTTCGCGCGCTTTCGCACTGCGAAGATAGGGCGCGAGCCGTTCCAGCGCCTCTTCGGCGAGCCGGCGGTAGGTCGTGATCTTGCCGCCATAGATCGAGAGCAGCGGCACGCCGCCGGGTGTGTCGAGCTCGAAAACGTAGTCGCGCGTCGCGGCCTTGGCTTCGCTGGCGCCGTCGTCATAAAGCGGTCGCACGCCGGAATAGGTCCAGACCACGTCCGCTGAAGTCACCGGCTTGGCCAGATATTCGCTCGCGGCGGCGCAGAGGTACTCGATCTCTTCGGGCGTCGCCTTCACCTTGGCGGGATCGCCGTCATAATCGCGATCGGTGGTGCCGATCAGCGTGAAGTCGTCCTGGTACGGGATCACGAAGATGATGCGGCCGTCCGCGTTCTGGAACATGTAGGCGCGGTCGTGGTCGTAGAGTTTCTTGACCACGATGTGCGAGCCCTGCACCAGGCGCACCTTGGCTTTCGCGTTGACGCCGGCGCCGCGGCCGAGCACATCCTCGACCCAGGGGCCGCCGGCATTGACCAGCGCGCGGGCCTGGATCGACGAACGCGCGCCGGTCAGCGTGTCGACCATGCCCACGGTCCAGATGCCCCCGGACTGCTTGATATCCGTCGCGCGGGTGCGGGTGCGGATCTCGGCGCCCTTGTCGGCGGCATCGCGCGCGTTGAGCACGACGAGACGGGCGTCGTCGACGAAACAGTCGGAATATTCGAACGCGCGGCTGTAGCGGTTCGGGATCAGCGGACGGCCAACCTCGTCACGCCTGAGATCAACCGAACGCGTCGCCGGCAACAGGTGCCGGCCGCCGATATGGTCATAGAGGAAGAGGCCGAGACGCAGCAGCCAGGCCGGACGCAGGCCGGCGTGATGCGGCAAAACGAAACGCAGGGGACGGATGATATGGGGCGCGATGCCCCAGAGGATCTCGCGCTCGATCAGCGCCTCGCGGACCAGGCGAAACTCGTAATATTCGAGATAGCGCAGGCCGCCATGCACCAGCTTGGTCGACCAGGACGAGGTCCCGCTCGCCAAATCGTTCATTTCGCACAGGAAAACCGTGTTGCCACGGCCCACCGCGTCGCGCGCGATGCCGCAGCCGTTAACACCGCCTCCGATAATGGCGAGGTCGAAAATACGCTCCAACAGACGCATCCCCCGGGACCGCTCGTTCCTTCGAGCGACTACTTTCGTTTTTGATTAGATCATACCGAAAAACGAAAGCAAGATGAAAGAGAGGCGAAAGGAAGTGAAAGAGGAACTTTTTTAACGCCAATGCGGCGGAGAAATCGGCAGGAGAACGGCCAAGTTTGGAGGCAAAAGGCTTGATCGAACAGCACCGCAGGACTTGAATGTAGCAACATGCCTACATATAATTTTGGTTAGCAAGGCATTGCCACGGCGAGAAGGCTCTTACGATGGTGACCACCCTGACCAGCCGGGAATTCAACCAGGATACAAGCGGCGCCAAGAAAGCAGCCTCGCAGGGGCCCGTCTTCATTACGGATCGCGGCCGCCCTGCCCACGTCCTGCTGACCATCGAGGATTATTTGCGCCTGAGCGGCGGGCACATGAGCCTTGCCGAAGCTCTGGCGCAGGCGAACGCGGACTTCGATTTCGATCCGCCTCGCATGACAGGCGGGATCAAGACTGCCGATCTCGACTGATGTTTCTGCTGGACACCAATGTCATTTCCGAACTGAGGCGACCGAACAAAGCTGATCGCAATGTCGTCGCCTGGGCCAATGCAATTCCCGCGGCGAATTTTTTCATATCCGTGATCTCGATTCTCGAAATCGAACTGGGCGCGCGCCTGATCGAGCGCAAAGACGCGGTCCAAAGTACAGTCTTGCGCACGTGGATCGACGATCACATTCTTGCCCGCTTCGAGGGGCGGATCCTGGCTATCGATACGGTCGTGGCACAGCGCCGTGCCCAACTTCACGTTCCCAACCCGCGGGCCGAACGCGATGCCCTCATCGCAGCGACCGCGCTTGTTCACGCCTTGACCGTTGTTACGCGCAACGTGGGGGATTTCGAACCAACAGGCGTTCCGCTGCTCAACCCATGGAGCGGCGCCTAGGCCGCTATCTCAGCCGCACCACCGGCGCGGCTTCCGGTGCCGCATCCTGAGCATCGGCCGTCGCATCATCGATATCCGCCCCCTTCGGCATCGCCGCCATCACCTCGATGCCCTTGCTGTGGCAGATGGTGGCGAGACGCTCGGGCAGCTCCTGGTCGGTCACGAAGGTCTGGATCTGGGTGATATGGGCGATGCGCACCGGCGCGCTGCGGCGCAGCTTGGTGGAGTCGGCAACCAGCATGACGCTGCGGGCATTGGCGATGATGGCCTGCGCCACCTGCACCTCGCGATAGTCGAAGTCGAGCAGCGCGCCCTCCTCGTCGATCGCGGACGCCCCGATGATGGCGTAGTCGACCTTGAACTGGCCGATGAGCTGAGTCGCGGTCGAGCCGACCACGGCGCCGTCGGCACGCCGCACCGTGCCGCCGGCGACCACCACCTCGATGCGGGGATGGCGGTAGAGCAGCATCGCGACGTTGAGATTGTTGGTGATGACGAGGAGGTCCTCGTGCGAGGTCAGCGCGCTCGCCACCTCCTCGGTCGTGGTGCCGATATTGATGAAGAGCGAGCAGCCGTTCGGGATCAACGAGGCGGCCGCAGCCCCGATCGCCTTCTTTTCGTCGGCGGCGACGAACCGCCTCGCCTCGTAGGCGAGGTTTTCGACGCCGGAGGCGATGATGGCGCCGCCGTGGATACGGGTCAGCGAGCGGCGCTCGCAGAGATCGTTGAGATCCTTGCGGATCGTCTGCGCCGAGACCTCGAACCGCCGCGCGAGCTCCTCGACCATGACGCGCCCCGAGGCGCGCGCGATGTTGAGGATTTCGGCTTGGCGATGGGTCAATCCGGTCACGGCGATGGCCTCAAATCAGGAAGGCGCATGGTGCGGCGGTTCGCACGTTCGGTCAATGCGCTCAGCGATCACGGTTAACGGACGAAGCCTCTCACCATGCCATCGCGGCGGCGAGACGC
Source organism: Bradyrhizobium sp. Unk1 (assembly GCF_059512345.1). Lineage (NCBI taxonomy): Bacteria > Pseudomonadati > Pseudomonadota > Alphaproteobacteria > Hyphomicrobiales > Nitrobacteraceae > Bradyrhizobium > Bradyrhizobium sp. Unk1. Next base: position 53,221 of record NZ_JCAMOP010000044.1, on the reverse strand, counting down.
GCGAGCAGTTCCGGATCGTCGAACGCGCCGGCGGAGGCGACCGCGCCGGCGCCAACAAGGTCGGCATGGCTGAGGCTCGTCCGGATGCCGATGGTCGGAATGCCGGCGGCCGTCGCCGACTGCACGCCGGAGCGGGAATCCTCGAACGCGATCGAAGCCGTCGCGCTGCCGCCGACGAAACGCAGCCCCTCCTGATAGGGCAGCGGGTGCGGCTTGCCGTGAGGCAGCTCGTCGCCGATCACAAGCGCCCTGAAGCGGTGCGTGATGCCGAGACCGGAGAGCAACAGCTCGGCATTCAGACGCGGCGCGTTGGTTACGGCGACCATGGGAATGCCGGCGGCATCCGCGCGGTCGAGCAGCGCCATCAGCCCCGGAAGCGGCTCGATCTGTCCGGCGACGAGTGTGCGGAAGACGATCTCCTTCTCTCCGAGGATCGCGACACGCTGTTCCACGGTTTCGTCGGGCAGAAAGCGCTCGCCGATCGACGCATTGGCGAAGCCTTGCAGCTCCCTTGAGAAGCGCGCGTGATCGAACAGATGGCCGCGCGGCCCAAGCACCTGGTTGAACGCCTTGAGGTGCAGCGGGTCGGTGTTGGCCAGTGTGCCGTCGATGTCGAACAGCAGCGCCCTGCCCGTCACTTGCCCCTGCGCCTGCCCTTTGGCCTCGATCATTTCCGTACTTTCCCGAATGCACGATGCATCAATACGAAACACGTATCAATGCAGCCCCGATCACGCAATGACGCATCGACATGCTCGCCACGCGACACTCGACAAAGTCGCGCGCGGCTGCAACACTCCGCGCAAGATCAAAAAGGAGGAAACGATGACGATCAACCGACGCGATCTGGCTCTCTCGACTCTTGCCGTCTCAACCCTTGCGGCCTCTGCGCTTGCTCTCACACCGGCGCTGGCCGCTTCGGCGGACGAGGAAGCCGTGGCCAAAAAGGTCGAGGCCTTCCGCCTTGCCCAGATCGCGGCCGATCCCAAGGCGCTCGGCGCGCTCTGCGCCGACGATGTGAGCTACAGCCATTCCAACGGCAAGGTCGAGGACAAGGCGACCTTCGTCGCCAACGCTACCGACGGCAAATCAAAATTCCTGTCGATCGAGTACAAGGACCCGACCATCAAGGTCGTCGGCCCCGCCGCGATCGTGCGCTTCCACTGGATGGGCGAACAGGAAATGGCAGCCGATGGGAAAAAAGTATCGACCAATCTTCACATCCTGATGAACTGGCAGAAGCAGGGCGACGATTGGAAGCTGCTGTCGCGGGCTGCGACGAAGTTGTGATGAGTTCTTGCCCTCTCCCCTTGCGGGAGAGGGCGGCATAGGGCGGCCTCCTCCCCGCAAGAAGAGAAGGCAGAGCAGCGATGTGCTAGGCAAAAAATTCCGACCACGCGCTATGCGTGCCCCGGAATGATCAGAGGGACTATTACGCCGCTTCCTTCACATCGCCGTTAACCAGCTTGCGCGCGGCACGCTCGGCTTCGCGGGCGTTGCGGAAAAGCTGGCCTTCAAGGCGATTGAAGCGATGGGACGAGGCGAAGAAACAATAGCCTCCCTGAGAACGAACGACGATACCTGCGGTTTGCGAGTCGACTTCGATAATGTAGCTGTCCGACATGGTCCGTGGATTCCCTCAGTGCGGGCAAATAACGGCAGTCCTGCCCAAAGGTTCCTGAGCATTTTGTGGCCGTTTCCACCCCGAATCGACACGCAATTGAGTACGCCGGGACCTCATCCGTTTTATGACTTGTTCTTGGCGAAGCCGCGACGCGGTGACTCAGTCGCGCCGCGTTTGGCGTGCCGCAAGTTCTCGTGAGATGGGCAGAGCGTCGCGCGCGATTACGTCGCGATCGGCGGATCGTTGCGCTGGATCGCTTGCGGACGGCCGTCATCATCGATCGAGACGTAGGTGAAATGACCGTCGGTGACGAGGATCGGCTGGAGCTCCCTGCGCCGCAGCGCCCAGGCCTCGAGATGCACGGTCATCGAGGTGCGGCCCACGCGGACGAGATTGGCGTAAACTGAAACGAGATCGCCGACATAGACCGCCTTGCGAAAATTCATCGCCTCGATCGCCACGGTGACCGTACGCGACCTCGCGAGCTTCGATGCGAACACGCCGCCGCCGACATCCATCTGGCTGAGCAACCAACCGCCGAAGATGTCGCCGTTGGCATTGGTGTCGGCGGGCATTGCCAGCGTGCGGATGCAGAGATCGCCGCGCGGCTCGGTGTCGGACGTTTCGGTCATGTCGGTCTCACTTGAAATTGTCCCAGCCCGGATCGGGCGCAAAGCGCCCGCCGAATCGCTCGGCCAGCGCGCGCAAGGTGGATACGACATTTTCCACGCCGCGCGTGCGCGCGTAGTTCAGCGGACCGCCGCGGAACGGTGCATATCCAGTGCCGAAGATCATGGCGCCGTCGACCGCATCGGCATCGTCGACGATGCCTTCGCGGAGTGCCGCGACGCAGACGTTTGACATCGGCAGCACCAGGCGGTCGATCATCTGGTCGGTGACCCGCGGGCCGGTCTCGGGCAGCGGCGCCTTCTCCGCCTTGCCGTCCTTCCAGGTGTAAAAACCCTTGCCCGTCTTGCGGCCGAGTTCGCCCTTGGCGACCTTCTCGCGCAACCAGGCCGGCGTCGGCGGGAGCAGATCGCCGAACTTGGTACGCAGCATGTCGCCGACGTCGAGGCAGATGTCGAGCCCGACCTGGTCGGCGAGCTCGATCGGCCCCATCGGCATGCCGAACTGCTCGGCCGCCGCGTCGATCAGGCGCTGGTCGATCTTCTCGTCCAGCATCACCATCGCCTCCAGCATGTAGGGCGTCAGCGCACGGTTGACGAGGAAGCCGGGCGAGCTCTTCACGGAGAGCGGCAGACGGTCGATCGCGCCGACGAAGGCGAGCGCCTCCTTCAGCACCTGCGCATCGTTGCCGTCATGGCTGACGACTTCGACCAGCTGCAGCCGCGACACCGGGTTGAAGAAATGCAGGCCGACGAGGCGCTCGGGCCGCGCCAGCGTGGTGCGCAGATCCTGGAGCGGAATGCTCGACGTGTTGGTCGCGAGGATCGCGTCCGGCTTCAGCTTCGGCTCGAGGCCCGCATAGACCTTCTGCTTCAGCTCGAGCTTTTCCGGCACCGCCTCGATGATGAGGTCGGCGTTGCGGACGCCCTCGCCGTCCATGTCGGGGATCAGACGATCCAGCGCATCGCGCACTTCGGTCGGCTTGCGGATGATCTTGCCGTAAAGCTCGGCCGCGCGCTTCACCGCGCCGGCGACCGGCTCCGCCTTCATGTCCGCGAGCGAGACGCGCAGCCCCTGCCCCGCACACCAGGCCGCGATATCACCACCCATGGCGCCGGCGCCGATGACATGGACGTGCTTGATCGTGTTGCCGCCACCGGCCGTCTTCTTCATCTGCTCGCGCAGGAAGAACACGCGGATCAAATTCTGCGCGGTCGGCGTCACCATCAGCCTGGCGAACGAGGCCTGCTCGGCCTTCAGCATCGCGGCCTTGCTGCCGCCATGGGTCTCCCAGAGATCGATCAGCGCGTAGGGCGCCGGATAATGCTCGCGTGGCGCGGCCTTCGCCGCCTCCGAGCGCATGCGCCTGGCCAGCAGCCCGCGCACGGGACCGAAATTCGCCGCGTGCGTCAGAACGCCCGGACGCGCCCGCTTCAGACGGCCGAACAGCGCATCCTTCACCGCGTTACGGACGTGCCGCTCCTGCGTCACGGTATCGACAAGGCCGAGCGATCTGGCGCGGCGCGCATCGATGGTGCGGCCGGTCAGCATCAGCGCCATCGACTGGGTCGGATTCACCAGCGCGGTGAAGCGCGCGGTGCCGCCGAGGCCGGGATGCAGGCCGAGCATCACCTCCGGGAAGCCGAAGCGCGCGCCATCGATCGCAATGCGCGACTGGCAGGCCAGCGCGACCTCCAGCCCGCCGCCGAGGCAGAAGCCGTGGATGACCGCGACTGTGGGCAGCTTCAGCGCTTCCAGGTGATCGACCACGGCATGCGCCGCACGGATGCGTGTCTCGACCATCTCGGGATCGCGGGCGCCGCGGAATTCGTTGACGTCGGCGCCGGCAATGAAGCCGGACGGCTTTGCCGAGCGGATCACGAGGCCCGCGGGACGTTCGGTCTCGATCGCCGCGAGCACGGCATCGAACTCCTCCATCACGTCCGAGGACAGCGTGTTGGCGCTGCCATCTGCGCGGTCGAACAGCAGCCAGGCGACGCCGTCGGCATCGCGCGTCAGCTTGAAGTGCTTGTAGGGGCTGTCGGTCGCGGGCTTCGGCCCAAGCTCCAGCACGCGGTCGCCAAGCGCGGTCATGATCCTGGAATCCATGGTCACACCGCCTCGATCAGCATGGCGCCGCCGAGCCCGCCGCCGATGCATTCGGTCGCAACGCCGCGGCGCGTGCCGAGCCGCTTCATCGCGTTGACGAGATGCAGCACGATGCGGTTGCCGGACGTGCCGACGGGATGGCCGAGCGAGATGGCGCCGCCATCGACGTTGAGCTTGTCACGGTCGATCTCTCCGGCCGCGCCATCGAGGCCCAAGATCTCGCGACAGAATTTGTCGTCGTTCCAGGCGGCGAGACAGCCAAGCACCTGCGTCGCGAAGGCCTCGTTCAGCTCCCAGGTCTCGACGTCCTTGACGGTGAGGTCGTTGCGCTGGAGCAGCGGCGTCGCGGACATCACGGGTCCAAGCCCCATAATGCTGGGATCAAGCGCAGCCCAGTGGCTGTCGACGATGACGGCCTTCGGCGTCAGTCTGTGCTTGGCCACCGCCGCGTCGGAGGCGAGGATCACCCAGGAGGCGCCGTCGGTGATCTGCGACGAATTGCCGGCGGTGACCTGGCCCCAGGGGCGTTCGAACACCGGCCGGAGCTTTGCCAGCGTCTCGGCCGTCGAGTCAGGCCGCACACCGTCGTCATGGTCGAAGAATTTTCCGTCGCGGGAGAACGCGGTCTCGACCTCGCCCTTGAGGAAACCTTCGGCCTGCGCCTGCGCGAGCCGGCGATGACTCTCGGCGGCATAGGCGTCGGACTGTGCCCGCGTGATGCCGAAGAGATGGCCGACGACCTCGGCGGTCTGGCCCATGTTCAAGTCGGTGATGGGATCGGTGAGGCCACGCTCGAGGCCGATGATCGGCTTGAGATAGCGCGGCCGCAGCCTGAAGGCGGCAGCGAGCTTCGCGGCCACGCCCTTGGCGGTGGCAAGGCCGGCGAACCAGCGCACGCCGGAGTTTGGCCAGACCAGCGGCGCGTGGCTCAGCGCCTCGGTGCCGCCGGCGAGGATCATGTCGGCATGGCCCTCGCGAATGTAGCGGTAGGCCGTGTCGATCGACTGCATGCCGGAGCCGCAATTGATCTGCACGGTGAAGGCGACCATGTCCTCGCCCATGCCGAGCCGGAGCGCGGCGACGCGGGCCGGGTTCATCTCGTCCGCGATCACGTTGACGCAGCCGAGGATGACCCGGTCGAAATCCGTTGGCGAAAACGGCTGGCGCGCCAGCAGCGGCCGGCCGCATTGCACAGCGAGATCGACCGGCGTGAACGGTCCCGGCCCCGAACGCGCTTTGAGAAACGGCGTCCGGCTGCCGTCGACGATGAAAACCGGTCGTGCCATCAGCTCGCCGCCCTCTGTTCACCGAGTTCCTGGAAGAACTGATGCACATCTCCGGTTTTCTTGTAAATCGGCGACAGCGCTTCCGGCGCAAAATCATCGACCTCGATCACTTTTGTGACGGCTTCGTGAGCGGCGGCAAGCTGCTCACCCTCGGCCTGCGTGATCACGCCCTTGGTGACGGCGTCCTTCCAGTCGCGCATGTGCGCCGCGCGCATGCGCTTGGCGATGGCATCGGTGCCCGCAACCAGCTTGAATGCGCGCTCCAGCCGGGCAAAGCCGCCGTCGTCGTCGACATAAGCGAGATCCGGCGTGAGACGCTCGCGCGCGGCCGACGGCTCCAGCACGAGGCTGGCGCATTGGTGCACGACCCGGTCGGACGGGCCGAGCACCCGCGCGCCGAAGGGTTGGACGATGAGCTTGAGGATGACAGCGACAAAACGATTGGGCAGATTGGCGAGGATCTCGGCGAGCCGGTTCTCGATGGTCTTGAAGCCGGTCGCCATGCACCATTCGAGCGCAGCAAAATCCTCCTTCTGCCGGCCTTCGTCCTGCCAGCGCTTCAGCGCCGCCGAAAGCAGGTAGAGCTCGGAGAGGATGTCGCCGAAGCGCGCCGACAGCATCTCCTTGCGCTTGAGCGCGCCGCCAAGCGTGAGCAGCGCCATGTCGGCGCAGAGCGCAAAGGCCGCGGAGTAGCGCGCGAGCTGGCGATAGAATGGCGTGGCATCGCCCGCATCCGGCGCAAGCGCGAAGGCGCCGAAGCTCCAGCTCCGGCCGAATGCACGCAACAGCGTCTGGGAGCTATGGCTGACATGTTTCCAGAACGCCTTGTCGAACGCGGCGAGCCCGCGCTCGCGATCGGTGTCGGCCAACGCGTTCATCTCGTCGAGCAGATAGGGATGCGCGCGGATGGCGCCCTGCCCGAACACGATGAGGTTGCGCGTCAGGATGTTGGCACCCTCGACCGTGATACCGACAGGCACGGCGCGGTGCAGATTGCCGAGATAGTTTTGCGGACCGTCGATCACGGCCTTGCCGCCATGGATGTCCATGGCGTCGTCGACTGCGGTGCGCATCCGCTCGGTCGCGTGCAACTTCATGATCCCGGAGATGACGGCGGGATGGATGCCGGCATTCAGCGCCGCGCAGGTCAGCCGGCGCGCCGCGTCGAGCTGGTAGGCGGTCGCGACGATGCGCGCGAGCGGCTCCTCGACGCCCTCGAATTTGGAAATGGAGATGCCGAACTGCTCGCGGATGCGGGCATAGGCGCCGGTGGTGCGGGCGGCATAGGCGGCGCCGGCCGCCGACAACGACGGCAGCGAGATGCCGCGGCCGGCGGCAAGCGCCGTCATCAGCATCTTCCAGCCCTGCCCGAGTTTCTCCTTGCCGCCGATGACATAGTCGAGCGGGATGAAGACGTCGCGGCCCCAATTCGGGCCATTCTGGAACACCTGCATCGACGGCAGATGACGATGGCCGATCTTGACGCCGGGCAGATTGGTCGGGATCAGCGCGACGGTGATGCCGAGCTCGTCCTGGCTGCCCACGAGGTGGTCGGGGTCATAGGCCTTGAAGGCGAGACCGAGCAGCGTCGCCACCGGGCCGAGCGTGATGTAGCGCTTGTGCCAGTTGAGCCTGAGGCCAATGACCTCGCGGCCCTCGAAATCGCCCTTGCAGATGATGCCGGTGTCGATCATCGAGGCGGCGTCGGAGCCGGCTTCGGGGCTGGTCAGGCCGAAGCAGGGAATGTCGCGGCCGTCGGCGAGGCGCGGCAGCCAGCGCTCCTGCTGCTCTTTCGTGCCGAAGCGCATCAACAGCTCGCCGGGCCCGAGCGAGTTCGGCACCATCACGGTGACGGCCGCCGCAATCGACCGGGTCGAGATCTTGCGCACCACTTCCGAATGAGCATAGGGCGAAAAGCCGAGACCGCCAAACTCCTTCGGAATGATCATGCCGAAGAATTTTTCGCGCTTGACGAAATGCCAGACCTCCGGCGGCAGGTCGCGCCATTCCCAGAAGATCTTCCACTCGTCGAGCATGGCGCAGAGCGCCTCGACCGGGCCGTTGAGGAAGGCCTGCTCCTCGGGGGTCAGCGTCGCCTGAGGCACCTTCAGCAATTTTGTCCAGTCGGGGTTGCCGGTGAAGAGGTCGGCATCCCACCAGACGTCACCGGCCTCCAGCGCCTCGCGCTCGGTGTCGGACATCGCCGGCAGCACGCCGCGCGCCCAGGAGAAGATCGGCTTTGTGATTTTGTCGCGGCGGAAGCTCATGGCTGACCTCATGCATCGGCGCGGTTATCGGCATTTTAGCGGAAAGTGGCCGGGGTAAGTGAACACTTCGCGAGCAAAAAGAAGCGAATTGACGCGGCCGGGCGGCCGCCCCGGGGGCCATAACGGCCGGGGCGTGGGGCAGTTCCGGGGAGGGAAAATAGGGAGGGACGTCGCCACATCGTCATTCCGGGGCGCGCCTCTTGGCGCGAGCCCGGAATCCATACTCCCGATGGTGGTTATGGATTCCGGGCTCGACGCCACGCGTCGCCCCGGAATGACGTGTGGAGAGAACGGCGGCTTGGCCTAATCCGGCCGCACCATCTCGAACATGTTCTCCGGCTTGATCTCGAAATAGTCGCCGCGACGGCCGGCGCGGACGATGGGGCGGGCGGCGGCGGTCTGGTAGACGCCGTCCTTGATCATGGCCTTGTCGATATGGACGGCGACGACCTCGCCCAGCGTCAGCCAGGCGTCGGCCTCCTTGCCGTCGGCGCCCTTGAGGCGGACGATGTCGGAGACCTTGCACTCGAAGGCGACGGGGCTCTCAGCCACCCGCGGCACGTTGACGAGCTTGCCGGGCACGGCGGTGAGGCCGGCGATCTCGAACTCGTCGACCTCGGGGGCCACATGCGCGGCAGTCGCGTTCATGTGCCTGGCGAGGTCCATGGTGGCGAGATTCCAGACGAACTCGCCGGTCTGCTCCATGTTCGAGACCGTGTCCTTCCAGTTGGTGGAGGAGAAGCCGATGATCGGCGGCACGTAGCAGAACGCGTTGAAGAAGCTGTAGGGCGCGAGGTTGACGTGGCCCTTGGTGTCGCGGGAGGAGATCCAGCCGATCGGCCGCGGCGCGATGATGGCGTTGACGGGATCGTGCTTGAGGCCGTGGCCCTTGGAGGGCTCGTAGAAATAGAGGTCTTTGTCGGTCACGGCGAGGTCTTCCCCTGATCCTGGTAGCCCGGATGGAGCGAAGCGTAATCCGGGTCCGCCAGCGCGACGCTGAACCATCCCGGATTGCGCTTCGCTCCATCCGGGCTACGTCGGCCAGCTTATAGGGGGAAATTCCAGCGCCCGTCAGTGGCGCGGGGACAGACCCGCGATGACGAAATCGATCATCTGGTCGATGGTTGGGCCCGGCTTGGTGGCGCACTGGGCGATCATCTGGGGGTGGAAAAAGCGCATCATCGCGGTGCAGGCGCACAGCGACGCCAGTTGCAGGTCCGGCGCCTCGAACTCGCCGGACGCGGCTCCCTGCGCGATCACCTGGCCGATGACGCCGGCAATGCACTCCATATGGGCGACGCAGACGTCCCAGTCCTCCTGCATCGCGATCTCGACCATCTCATGCAGCTTGTTATCGCCGACATAGCGCTCGGTGTTCATGCGATGGATGGTGGTCAGCAGTTCGCGGAAGCGCGGGAGCACCGGACCGGGCCGCGCCACGATCCGCTGCGCTTCGATCTCGACCTCGCCCATCAAGGCCCGCGCCACCGACTGGTGAATCGCCTTCTTCGATTCGAAGAAGCGATAGACGTTGGCGGGGCTCATCCTGAGCTCCTTGGCGATGTCCCCGACCGTGGTCTTCTGGTAGCCGATCTGGCGGAACAGCCGCTCGGCCACCTCGAGGATACGATCCCGGGTGTCGCCTTCGATATGTTCCGCAACCAGTGTCATGTGTCAGGACTCGTCCGTCAGCAGTCTTCTCATTTATTCAGCCGCTTCAGCAAGCGGAATTGCGTGCTGGTCATCGCTCCCATGCTGCGGCGCGGCAGGTTGCTCGGGGGTGCCCGCCTCGTCCAGGCTCTTCCTGAACCACAGGGCGTAGAGGCCCGGAAGGTAGAGCAGCGTCAGGAAGGTCGCGACGAACAGGCCTCCCATGATCGTGATCGCCATCGGGCCCCAGAACGCCGAGCGCGACAACGGGATCATGGCCAGGATCGCGGCGAGCGCCGTCAGCACCACCGGCCGGGCGCGGCGGACGGTTGCCTCCACGATCGCCTCACGGCGGGTCAGGCCGTGGGAAACGTCGGTCTCGATCTGGTCGACCAGGATGACGGCGTTGCGCATGATCATGCCGGCGAGCGCGATCAGGCCGAGCAGCGCCACGAAGCCGAACGGGGCATTGGCGACGTTGAGGCCGAACGAGGCACCGACGATGCCGAGCGGCGCGGTGAGGAACACCAGGATCAGGCGCGAGAAGCTCTGCAGCTGGAACATCAGCAGCGTCAGCATCACCATCACCATCAGCGGGAAGAGGATGAAGATCGAGGCGTTGCCCTTGGCGGATTCCTCGAACGCCCCGCCCGGCTCGATGCGGTAGGCCGGCTCGAGATTGTCCTTGATCGCCTTCAGCTTCGGCGTGATCTGGCTGGTGACGTCGGGCGCCTGCACGCCGTCGACGACGTCGGAGCGCACGGTGATCGCCATGTCGCGGTTACGCCGCCACATGATCGGCTCCTCATGGGCATACTCGATCTTGGCGATCTGCTGGAGCGGCACGGCGACGCCGTTCTTCGAGGTGATGGTCAGATCGCCGACGCCGCCGAGATCAAGGCGTTCGGACGGGACCGCACGAGCGACCACGCCCACCTTCTCGATGCCGTCGCGAATAGTCGTGACCGGCGCACCCGAGATCAGCATCGACAACGCCTGCGAGACGTCCTGCGGCGTCAGGCCCATGGCGCGGGCACGATCCTGGTCGACGACGAGCTTGAGGTAGGGCGACTGCTCGTTCCAGTCGAGCTGGACGTCCTTGACGCTCTTGTTCTGCCGCATGACGTCGCGGACCTGGTAGGCGATCTCGCGCACCTTGTTGGCGTCGGGGCCGATCACGCGGAACTGGACGGGGAAGCCGACCGGCGGACCGAAGTTGAAGCGGTCGACGCGCACACGCGCCTCGGTCAGCATGCCCTCCGCAGCCGCGTTCTCGATCTTGGCCTTGATGCGCTCGCGCGCCTCGACGCCCTTGGCGACGATGACGATCTCGGCAAAGGCCTCGTTCGGAAGCTGCGGATTGAGGCCGAGCCAGAAGCGCGGCGAGCCCTGGCCGATATAGGACGTATAGGTCTCGATGTCCTTGTCGTCCTTGAGCAGCGTCTCGGCCTTCTTCACCGCCTTCTCGGTAACGTTGAAGGCCGTGCCCTCGGGCAGGCGGAGCTGGAGGAACAGCTCGGGCCGCTCCGACAGCGGGAAGAACTGCTGCTGGACATGGCCGAAGCCGACGATCGAGGCGATGAAGACGCCGACGGTCGCGGCCACCACGGTGATGCGGTGGTTGACGCACCATTGCACGATGGCGCGCAGGCCGCGGTACATGCGGGTTTCGTAGACCGCGTGCGGATCGTGATTGTGGTGCACCTTGATGTTGGGCAGCAGCATGACGCCGATATAGGGCGTGAAGATCACCGCCACGAACCAGGAGGCGACCAGCGCGATCGCCACGATCCAGAAGATGCTGCCGGCATATTCGCCGACCGCGGAATTGGCAAAGCCGATGGGGAGGAAGCCAGCGGCCGTGACCAGCGTTCCCGTGAGCATCGGAAACGCAGTGGATTCCCAGGCAAAGGAGGCCGCGCGAAAACGGTCCCAGCCCTGCTCCATCTTCACCACCATCATCTCGACCGCGATGATGGCGTCATCCACCAGCAGGCCGAGCGCGATGATCAGCGCGCCGAGCGTGATGCGGTGCAGATCGAGCGACATCGTGTTCATGACGACGAAGACGATGCCGAGCACCAGCGGCACCGACAGCGCGACCACGATGCCGGTGCGCCAGCCGAGCGCCAGGAACGACACGAACAGCACGATGACGAGCGCTTCCATGAAGGAGTGCACGAACTCGCCGACGGCGTGCTCGACCACCTTGGGCTGGTCGGCGATGAGCTTGACGTCGATGCCCTGCGGCACCGCCTTCATGAACTCGGCGGTGGCCTTCTCGACCTCCTTGCCGAGATCGAGGATGTTGGCGCCCTTGGCGGTGACGACACCGATGCCGATCGCGGCCTTGCCTTCCTGGCGCACGATGAAGCTCGGCGGGTCGACATAGCCGTGGGTGACGGTGGCGATATCACCCAAACGGAACACGCGGCCGTTGCTCTCGACCGGCGTTTCGGCGACGGCCTTGGCGCCATCGAGCGCGCCGGTGACGCGCAGCGGCACGCGCTGCGACGAGGTCTCGACCGTGCCGGCCGGAGTCACGTTGTTCTGCTTGGCGAGCGAATCGAACAGCGCCTGCGGCGTGATACCGAGAGTGGCGAGCTTGGCGTGCGAGAATTCGACGAAGATGCGCTCGTCCTGGTTGCCGTAGACGTCGACCTTGGTCACACCAGGCACCTTCAGCAGGCGCTGGCGGAAGCCTTCCGAGACCTTCTTGAGCTGGGCATAGTCGGCGCCGTCGCCGGTCATCATGTAGAGGATGGAATCGACGTCGGAGAACTCGTCGTTGACGACGGGTCCAAGAATGCCCGAAGGCAACTGGCCCTGCACGTCGGCGAGCTTCTTGCGCAGCAGATAAAACAGATACGGCACGTCCTTCGGCGGCGTGGAATCGCGGAAGGTCACCTGGAGCGCGGTGAAGGCCGGCTTGGAATAGGTCTGCACCTTCTCGAAATAGGGCAGCTCCTGGATCTTCTTCTCGATGGGATCGGCGACCTGCGTCTGCATCTCCTGCGCGGTCGCGCCCGGCCAGATCACGGAGACGTTGACCACCTTCACCGTGAAGAACGGATCCTCGGCTCGCCCGAGCTTCTGGTAGGAGAAGAAGCCGGCGACGCCGAGTATGATCATCAGGAACAGGACCAGCGTCGGATGGCTGACGGCCCAGGCCGAAAGATTGAAGCGCTTCATCGCACTCTCCAAAGATGGTCCGATTGCAAAAAAACCACAGCCACTCTGTTCAAACCGTCGTCGCGAGGCAGCGAAGCAATCCAGGGGGCTGGGCAGATTCTGGATCGCTTCGCCGCTTCAGCCCCAGCATTTGCGCTTGGGCCGAAACTCACCTCACACGACGTAACTCGTAAGCTCTAGAAGGACAGCGACGAGACGATCCGCACCCGCTGGCTCGGATCGAGCTTCTGCACGCCGAGCGCCACGATCTTGGCGCCCTCGTCGACACCGCTGGTGATGATGACGTCGTTGCTCTCGTAGGACTTCACCACGACCGGCTTGAGCGTGACGCTGCCATTGTCGTCGACGACGTAGAAGGAGGGCTTGCCGCCTTCGTTGAACAGCGCCGACAGCGGCAGCCGTGCGACCCGCTCGGTCGCGGCATCCGACAGTGTCAACGTCGCGGTCATGCCGAGCGAAACCTTGTCGCCGGCCTCGGGCAGCGAGAACTTTGCAAGATAGGTGCGCGTCGACGGATCGGCCGTCGGCGCGATCTCGCGCAGCTTGGCCGCATATTTCTTGTCCGGCTCCGACCAAAGAGTGACGCTGGCGGCGCCCGACTTGGCACGCCCAACCAGCGTCTCAGGGATCGCGACAACCGCTTCCTTCTCGGCAAAGCGGGCGACACGGATCGAAGTCTGGCCTGCGGCAACCACCTGGCCGGGCTCGATCAGCGTTGCGGTGACGACGCCACGGGCGTCGGCGTTGAGCGTCGCGTAGGAAAGAGAATTCTTGGTCAGCTCGACCGAGCGCACGGCCCGGTCAAGACGCGCGCGGGCCTCATCGGCGGCGGCGCGGCTCGAATCCATCGCCGCATCCGTAGTCCAGCCCTTGGCCTTCAAATCCTTGGCGCGCTGCTCGGCCGCGGCGGCCTGGGCCAGAACGCCGGTCGCGGCAGTCTGCTCGGCGACGGACTGCTCGGCCTGGAGTTTTAGATCGACCTCGTCGAGGGTCGCGAGCGGCTGGCCGATTTCGACGGTCTGGCCGACCTCGACCAGACGCTTGGCAACCTTGCCGGCCACGCGGAAACCGAGATCGCTCTCGATCCGGGGCCTGACAGTGCCGACGAAGCTGCGCTCCGGCGTCTCGGCATCATAATGGGCGGTCGCGACCAGAACCGGCCGCGGCGGCTCGGCCTTTTCAGCGACGGTGTCATTGCACCCGGCCAGCGCCGCGGCCATCAGGGCCAGCGACACACCCGCCAAGAGCTTGGAATAGCTGGACAAAACTGACCGGACGAACATCGGAGGACACTCCCGCGACTGCGATAAGAGGAATGTCGACTAATCACTGATAAAAGTCAATAATCGTCAGTCATCAGGAAAGCGTGATCGTTAAGGGGTGGTAAGGATTGGGTGAGCCTTGTGCGCTGGTAATGCGCACCATCTCTTGATAGGGTTACATGTAACCAGCGGAAATACGTATGAGCCCTTCAAAGCCCAAGCCGTCTCGTATGAAGGTGCAGGCCCACCGCGATCGATTGCGTGCACAAGGCCTGCGGCCGATCCAGATCTGGGTGCCGGATATCCGCTCGCCCTCCTTCCGATCAGAAGCCCATCGCCAATCACTTGCGGTCGCAACGAGCTCACATGAAGCCGAAGACCAAGGCTTCATCGATGCCGTATCCGATTGGACCGATGAATGAAGCGAGGTGAGGTCTGGACGGTGGCAGGCGGCAAGGACTATGCGGGCAAGCCGCGCCCCGTCGTCATCGTGCAGGACGACAGCTTTGACGCCACGAACTCCATCACTGTCTGCGCCTTCACGACCGGCGAAACCGAGGCGCCACTTTTCCGGCTCAAGGTCGAGCCAAACGACGGCAACGGCCTTCGAACTCCGTCTCGACTTATGGTCGACAAGATTACTACAGTGCCGAAAGCCAAGATAGGAACGTTGGTGGGACGCCTAGACGATGACGACCTCTTGCGTCTCAACCGCGCTGTGCTGGTGTTCCTTGGACTGGCTGGTTCGCAGAGAAGCGCCAGCGCAGATTAGCCCGGATGGAGCGCAGCTCAATCCGGGGCCTGCAGGCTGTAGCTCGAGCGCTCCCGGATTTCGCTTCGCTCCATCCGGGCTACGCAGCGGTGCGGGCGGCCTATCGCCCCTGCCCGGCGAACTCGTGCTTGCTCTCATGGCCGCCGACAAACACTAGGATGCCGGCGATCAGGGGCAGGACGGCCAGCACCAGCAAGCCGGTCGAGGTCTGGCCGGTGGCTTCCTTGACCCAGCCGATCAGGTAGGGCCCACCGAAGCCGGCGAGATTGCCGATCGAGTTGATCAGCGCGATGGCGCCGGCCGCGGCCGTGCCCGAGAGCCAGGCGGTCGGCAGGGTCCAGAACACGCCGAAGCAGCAGAACACGCCGATCGCCGCGACGGTGAGCACCACCATCGTCATGGTGGGATCGGTGAGATAGGAGGAGGCGGCAAGCGCGACGGCGGTGAGCAGCAGCGGCGCGCCGACATGCATCACGCGCTCGCGCGTCGCATCCGAATGCCGCGCCCACAGGATCATCGCGATGGTGCCGAACAGGTACGGGATCGCGGTGACGAAGCCGGTCTGGGCGTTGGTGAGGCCGAACGCCTTGACGATCTGCGGCAGCCAGAACTGCATGCCATAGAGCGCGCCGACGAAGCCGAAATAGACCAGGCTCAGCATGATCACCTTCGGCGACGACAGCGCCTCGCCGAGCGACAGATGCTTCACCGCCTGCTTGGCCGCGATTTCCGAATCGAGCCTGGACTTGAGCCAGGCCTTCTGATCGGCCGAGAGCCAGTCCGCCTTCTCCGGCTTGTCGGTGAGATAGAACCAGGTGACGATGCCCAGCAGCACCGAGGGGATGCCCTCGATGATGAACAGCCACTGCCAGCCCTTCAGCCCCATCGCGCCGTCGAGCCCGAGCAGCAGGCCCGAGACCGGCGCGCCGATCACGGTGGAGACCGGGACGGCGATGGCGAAGGCGGCGAGGAAGCGGGCGCGATACTCGGCCGGGTACCAATAGGTGAGATAGAGGATGATGCCGGGGAAGAAGCCGGCTTCGGCGACGCCGAGCAGGAAGCGCAGCACGTAGAAGCTCGTCACGCCGCTGACCAGCGCCATCAGCGCCGAGATGATGCCCCAGGTCACCATGATGCGAGCGATCCAGCGGCTCGCGCCGAACTTTTCCAGCGCCAGATTGCTCGGCACCTCGAAAATGAAATAGCCGATGAAGAAGATGCCGGCGCCCCAGGAGAAGATCAGCGGCGTGAACTTCAGCTCGGCGTTCATGGTCAGCGCGGCGAAGCCGAGATTGACGCGGTCGAGATAGGAGAAGAAGTAGGCCAGCACCAGGAACGGAATCAGGCGCCAGGAGATGGCGCGGATCGTCGAGGTCTCGATTTCCGACTTGGCTGAGCCGGTGGAACCGGCATAGGTCGTGGTCTGGCTCATGGCTTCCCCCCGGGGTTGTTGCTTTTATGGGCTAATGAGCGGTTTTCAGCATCGTGGGCAAAGAGTCAATGGAAGCAATGCAGGTGTCGCAGCCGGTCAACACCATTGCGCTGCGGCAGCGATCGCTGATCCGCGCCGCCCTTGCGCTGGTCGTGATCGCCTGCGGGCTGTCGTTGCGCTGGTACGGCTTTCCACTCGGGCTTCCCGCCTTCGTCGTGAAGTATGGCGGCTCGCTGCTGTGGGCGACGATGGTGTTTCTGCTGGTTGGGGTGTTGCTGCCGGGGATGTCACGGAGCCGACTTGCAGCCATCGCCGTGGCGATCGCGATCGCCGTCGAGTTCTCCCGGCTGGTGCATGTGCCCTGGCTCGACGCGTTTCGCCTCACCACCGCGGGCGCGCTGCTGTTAGGACGGATATTCTCGCTGTGGAATCTGGTGGCGTATGGGGTGGGGATTGCGTTCGGCGTTTGGGTCGATGGTCTTGTAGGGTGGGCAAAGGCGCGCTAGCGCCGTGCCCACCATCTTGCCGTTTTGCAAACGAGAGCGGTGGGCACACTTCCGCCTTCGCTCTTCGAGCTACGGCGGACAAGTCGCTTTGCCCATCCTGCGAGACCGGCGCCACGGCGAGCGCCCCTCACTCCGCCAATTGAAACCGCTCGAAACGGTCGAGCTCCTCCTCGATCACGCGCTTCAGCTCCTTGCGCCCCGCCGTCTTCTTCCCCTGCCCGACCCAGGTCCATTTCTGCATCAACAGCTTTTTCGCCTGCCTATCGGTCTTGAGATCAAGCGCCGCGACGATCTCGTCGCCCACCAGCACGGGCAACGCGAAATAGCCGAGCTTGCGCTTGGCCTTCGGCACATAGGCTTCGAACAGATGGTTGTAGCCGAAGAACAGATTGGTGCGCTTGCGCTGGATGATCAGGGGATCGAACGGCGAGAGGATGTGAACGAGATCGGGCGAGGCGTCCTCACCCGGCTCCAGCGCCGCAGGCGCGGCCCAATGCTCCTGCTTGCCGGCGCCCTCGATCGCAACGGGCACGAGCTCACCGCGGCGGACGCGTGAGGCGACCAGCTGAGCGATTGCCTTCTTGCTCGGCGCATCGAGGTGGCAGATCGAATCCAGACTGACCACGCCCTGCGACCGCAGCGCGCGGTCGAGCAGATGGGCCGTGATGTCCCTTGCCGACGCCGGCTTCGGCAGCTTGTCCCAGCCGAAGTGCCGCGTCATCAGCTCATAGGTCTTGAGCATGCCCTGGCGCGCGCTGACGGTCGCGACGCCGGTGTAGAAGGCGAGTTGCAAAGCCCGCTTCGAGGGCTTTCGGCTCTGCCAGAGATGCTCCTTCTCGGTGAGCACGTCGTCCTCGATGTCGCGGATCGTCAGCGGACCGGCGCGCAGCAGCCGCATCACCTTGCCCGTATCGGCCGGCGTGACCGAGGCGTACCATTTGTGCCCCTCGCGCCGGTGCTCGCGCATCGCCGGCAGGAAGAAGCGAAAATCGTTCGCCGGCACGTAGGACAGCGCATGGGTCCAGTATTCGAACACGCTCCTGTCGACGCTCTGGGCCTGGCGCAGATCGGCACGCCGGTAGGACGGGATGCGGCTGAACAGGATGTGGTGGTGGCTGCGCTCGATGACGTTGATGGTGTCGATCTGCACATAACCGAGATGGGCGATCGCATCCGCCACCGCGCGCGCCCCCTCCCCGAACGGCGCACGCTCGTCCAGCCGCTGGGCATGCAGCCAGATCTGCCGGGCCTGTGTCGTTGGGATCGGAAAGGGTTTGGGCGCGCGTGACATTGCAGAAGGCAATGTAGCCGGATTCGCGCCAGGAAAAAGAGAGACGCCAAAGAAGCTTTCGCAAGAAAAAGCCGCACTGCCAACTGCTGACAGCGCGGCCGAACCGTGCGCGCCGCGCGCCTTACTTCATCGACATGGCCTTCTGCGACTTCATGTAGTGCATGCAGGCACACTTCATCTTGCCATTGCTCATGTTGGTGTTGGCCATGGCCATTTCCTCACGGGCCAGTCTTTTGCGGCTTGGGCCGGTCACCGAGGCTGCCGGTGGCAACGTCAGGCTCGCAGGTTGCCCTTCCACGCCCCTCCGCCTGGCAGCGATAGACGCTGCCGGTGAGGCGGTCGACCAGCCACATGTTCTCGTCGTTCGGACCGTCGAGGCCGACGTAACGGCTGGTCAGCCCGGTGATCAGCGTCGACAGCAGGATCGCCACCGCGATCATCGCCGCACCGACATAGATGGGCATTGAGCTCAGAAAGACTGTTCGATCCGGCGGGCCGCCACGATAGAACTGGTAATCACTCGGCCTGGGCACTGGACTGAACTCGGCTCCCTTCCTCGGCGGTTATTGGACGCGGAGTCCTGCTAGGCGCGCAACTGGCCGAATTCTTGTTCGCACGCAGGCCATCGCGCGACGGCATTGCGACGATCGGTGAGCAAGGGCTTCCGGAACAAATTGGCGGCCCGGATCGGGCCGCCTGTTGCTTGCCTGCCGGCTCAGCGGCGGCCGAACAACCCGCCCATCATACCGCCGAACAGACCGCCGGGGCCGCCCGGCGGACCGGCACCGCCACCGCCGTAATGGCGCCGGCCGCCACCGCCGGAGGACCGGCGACGCGCCGGCTCGTCGTCTGCCTGTTCGGAGGAGGCCGCGCGGGTCGAGACAATCTCCGACAGCAGGGCCTTGTGCTGGAGCTTGTTGAGATAACCGGTCGAGGGATAGCCACGGGCAGCCTGCCACCGCCTCATCACGGAACGGGTCTCATCGTCGAACTTGCCCGTCGCCTTGACGTCGAAGCCGAGCCCGGTGAGGCGGCGCTGCACGTCGCGGCGCTGGTTCTTGTGCAGACCGATCTGGTCTTCAGACACCTGGTTGGCTTCTTCGGTAAAGGTCGCGGGATCGATCCCGGCCGAGAGGTTGCGGGTGGTGATGGATGGACCATCCTGCAACGCCGCGATGCGGGCGAGTGCGATCGATTTGAACGTGCCGTTGGGATAGCTGGTGAGATAGGCGTTGAGCTCCTCGACCTTGTTGGAGTCCCTGATCGAGCGCCAGAACTCGAGCTCGACGTCGGAGCCTTGCTTGCCCGCCGCCAACGCCGGCGCGTTCGACGGATCGGTCGTGGCCGCGGCCGGCACGCCAACCGGATTGAGATAGACGTTTCCGGTCAGGTTGGTGTGCCCCCAGGGCAATTGCCCCTTGCTGGTCTCGTCACTGACCTGGGCACGGACCTTGGTCATCGCCTGCTGGATCTCGATCCCGGGCTGGGCAATGTTGGCGACGAGGGCGCGGGTGAAGGGGCTGTTGGTGCCGGCCTCGCCGTCGAGCGCGGTCTGGCCGGGGCCGGTGGCAAAGGCAATCAGCGTGCCCTCGCCCGACTTCATCTCGGCAAGACCGGTCTGGACGTTGACGGAGCGGGTGGCCTTGGCCGAGCGGATCTTTGCCGCGAACGGATTGTCGCGGCAGGCGTCCAGGAACACGAGCTTCACCTTCGCGTCCGACATGGTCTGATCGAGCGTGAGGTCGACATTGATCGCCGCACCGAGCTTGACGTCCATCTCGGATTTCAGGTCGGCGTCGACCGGCAACAGGTAGTTGACGCCGTTCACGGCGATGCCGTGGCCGGCATAGAAGAACACAGCGACGTCGGCGCCTTCGCTCTTCTTGCCGAACTCCAGAAGCTTCGCCGTCATGGCATCGCGGGTGAGGTTGGCGCCCTCGACGACGTCGAAGCCGACATTGCGCAGCACCCTGGCCATCGCCTTGGAATCGATCGCGGGGTTGGGAAGCTGCGGGACATTCTTGTAGGCGGCGTTGCCGACCACGAAGGCGACGCGCTTGTCCGCGAACGCCGCGTTGCCGCTGACGAGAAATACTGCGATTGAAACTGCTGCGATCAAGAAGCGCATGATCATTCTCCCCTGATCCAAACTTCCTCGCTGCTCTCGGTTCGGCCTGAGCCGATCCGATGAGAGCAATCTGATCCAGTTCACAACGACGCACTGTGATCTGGATCACTCGGGGATTTCTGCTGCTCGAACCGAGCTGAGAGTCGCTGCGAAGGTCGCTTTTCGGACTGCTGACGCAGCGGGCAATACGGCTGGTCACGAACAATGGCCGAAAGATTGTACCTGCTCAGGCGGCGAGTCCAGCCGGTTCAGCATTCCGCTGTCGATGCTGAATGAGACGGCGGTTCTTCCCGGTGGCAGGGCACCGCCCTGGCGCGACAGGCCATGGATGCCGATCGGCGCCGACGCTAGGATGCACGGGCAATTTCGGCCATCTGGAATGTGACCCGCATCACATCGAGGCCTTTGAACCTTCCCTACCCTCGCAACATCAAATCGCCATCAGGCGTAACAGCGAGGATACGACAATGACCCGTTTTGATAAATTTTTTGGACTGAAGGCGATTACCCTCACGGCCGCGCTGTCGATGACCGCGGGCCTGGCTTTCGCCGGCGATAACGTCTCCGCCAACCAGATCCTGGATGCGCTGAAGCCGAAGCCGGCGACCCGCGGCCTGTCCGTCGGTCCGCAGGCCGATCCGACCGCGCAGGCCAAGGAAGCGACGTTCCTGAACACCGTGCGCAACCGCTCGACCCGGTCGCTCTCGACGGGCGAGCGCGAGCAGATCGCCGAGCTCGCCGCGACCAAGCCGAAGATCGATCTGGAGATCCAGTTCGACTACAACTCGGCCGACATCGCCAAGACGTCGGTGCCGTCGGTGCAGGCGCTCGGCAAGGCGCTGTCCGATCCGTCGCTGAAGGGCTCGACCTTCGTGGTTGCCGGCCACACCGATGCGATCGGCGGCGAGGAGTACAATCAAGGCCTCTCCGAACGGCGCGCCGACACCATCAAGAAGTACCTGGTGCAGAACTATGGTCTCAACGGCACTGATCTCGTCACCGTCGGCTACGGCAAGTCCAAGCTGAAGGACACCGCCAACGGCGCCGACCCGATCAACCGCCGCGTCCAGGTTGTCAACATGGAAGCCAAGACGACGGCATCCAAGTAATACTGCTTCATCGTCGCGCGACATTCGCCGCCTGCCGTACCCCGGCAGGCGGCGATGTCATATCCAGCTCTGGAACAGCATCAACCGGTTGAACGTCTGCATGGACGTGCCGATGAAGGCCGCCGAGATCGGCAGCATCACCGCAAAGCCGATCGCCGCGACCCCGACATAGGCCCACAGCAGCCAACGCGGCAGTCCCTCTCGTCGCAGCACATAGACCAGCGCAAGCGACGCCACGGTTGCGGCCGGCAGATAATAGTAGAGGAAGCCGAGCGTGCGCGGCAGCAAAGCCCAGGCGAGCCAGGAGCCGAAATAGAACGCCGCGATCAGGAACGCATCCCAGCGGCGCGCGACGATGAAGTCGCGCAGCACGATGGCGAGCGCGAGCAGCGCCGGCCACGCGACCAGCGGATTGCCAAGGAAGACGATTGCCGAGACATTGTTCTCCGAGGTCTTGTCGAACAGGAACCACACCGGGCGCGCGAGCAGCGGCCAGGATGGCCACGCGCTCATATAGGTATGGCCGGCGATCGCGGTCGTGGTGTTGTCGGCGAATATCCGGCGCTGCGCCTCGATCAGATCCGGCAGCGACGCTCCGTAAAGCGGCACGAAAGCGGCAAGATATGCCATCGCCGGAAGCACGGCGAAGCAGAGCGCGACATGCTGCACGCGAAGATCGGGCCAGAGATCGGGCCGATACCAGTCGGTCGGCTTCGCGTCGGCGAACAGCGTGCGCCAGCCCTGCATCAGCCGGACCACCGCAACCACAACGATGCAGATGCCGAGCGGAAACAGGCCGCTCCATTTGCAAGCCGCGGCGAAGCCAAACAAAGCGCCCGCGAGCGCGAACAACGCATGCGGGCGCTCTCTTCGAAAGCCGTGCATGAAGGCGGCAATCGCGAGCAGGCCGAACCCGAGCGCGTAAATGTCGAGCATGGCAATGCGCGCCTGCACGTAAAGCATCTGGTTGAAGCCGGCGATCGCCGCAGCGGCGATCGCGGGCGCTTGCGCGGAGAACAGCGCGAGCCCGCACAGATAGATCGCAACGATCGCGAGCGCGCCGAACAAGGTCGACGGATAGCGCCAGCCCAGCGCATTGTCGCCGAAGGCTGCGATCGATGCCGCGATCAGCTCCTTGGCCAGCGGCGGATGCATCGGGTTGAGCATCGGTTGCGACAGCGAGGGTGCCAGCATCTGCCGTGCAGCGGGCACGTAATGCACCTCGTCGAAGACGAACTTCTCCGGCGCCGTCAGGCCGATCAGCAGCGCGAGATGCGCGACCAGGAAAATCGCGACAGCGATCACTGCGCTCTGCGACACCTTCGGAACCGCGGGCAATTCGAACGGCTGCTGTGGGGCTATTTTGCGTGGCAAATCTGCTTCACCGCGGAGAAAAACAAAGACGGCACTTTTCATTGAACGCATTCTGCCGCAACTGTCACTAAGCATAACGCACGTCCAGCGCCGCTTGTGATAATTTCGCCACAACAGAAGCGCGCGCGATCCGGTACGATCAGGGACATATCGATCGGTTGCGAAATGAATTTGCGTTTCTGGCTTTTCCCAACTCTGTTGTCGGCACTCGTCTGCGCGGCGCCTTGCGCGCAGGCGCAGACGCGCGTCGGCGAAGCCGTCGTGATCCAGAACGACGTGGTGCGCGTGGCCACGACCACGACGCCGATCAGTGTCGGCGACAGCATGCTGCGCGACGAGACCGTACGCACCGGCGCCGACAGCGCCGCGCGCTTCGTCATGGCCGACAGCACCAACCTCTCGCTCGGTCCCAGCGCGACGCTGAAGCTCGACCGCACCGTCTTCAACGACGAGCACAGCTATCGCGACGTCGCGATCCGCATGACCACAGGCGCATTCCGTTTCGTCACCGGACATTCGGAAAAGACCGCCTACAAGATCACGACACCGCTCGCGACCATCGGCGTGCGCGGCACCACGCTCGACATTCTCTCCCAGCGCGGCCGCTCCGTCGTCGTGCTCCAGGACGGCGCCGCCAGCGTCTGCACGACGAGCTCCCAGTGCGTGCAGCTCACCCAGCCCGGCGACACCGCAATCATCACCTCGGCCGGCGGCAAGGTCAGCATCACCAAGACCAACACGCCGCCCTGGACCTTTGCCGCCAACTGCGCCGCAAGCGCCGGGCTGTGCTCGGTCAACCAGTACGCGGACGCCTCGCCGACCATCACGCCTGCCGTCCACGACGACGGCATGCTGTGCGGGCGGTGATGATGGCGAAACTAAACGTCAGACGTCTCGTCCTCGCCGCCGCGCTGACCGCAACCGCTGCGTTTGCGTTCTTCGCGTTCAATGCGCGAGCGGCGGCAGCGCAGGCGACTTGCGAGTCCGCGTGCGGTGAGCCGACGCCCTCTCCGTCCCCGACCTATTCACCGTCGCCGTCGCCGACACCCACACCGACCCCCTCGCCTTCGCCAAGCCCCTATCCGTCGTCCTCGCCGAGCCCCTATCCACCGCCTCCACCGTCGGGCCCGACCGGCGCGGACTCCAGCGGCAATTCGATCGGCGGCCTCGCCAACCAGCGCTTCAACCAGATGATCACCAACCGGGTGCTCGGCACGGTGCTGCTCGGCGTCAACGAGCAGGTCAATTGCAGCGACTGCATCAGCGCATTCGGCTCGGCCGGCTCGTTCTCGGCCGGCATTCACGGCCGCAAGGAGCTGACCAACAACCTGTCGCTGCTCGCCGGCATCGCCTACACGCAATACAGCGAGGGCGGCTACAACATCACCAGCGCGCCGATCGGCGCCTTCGCTCTGCGTTATGACTTCACCGACTGGGGCTCGTCGCGTCCGTTCTTCGACGTCGGCACCATCCTGACGCCGTGGGAGAAGGCGCGCTACACCCGCAGCTACAACACCAGCCTCGGGCCGGTGAGCGTCACGGGCTCGACCAACGCGTCGAACTACGCCGTCTTTGGCCGTGCCGGCTGGATGAGCCGCGTGTCCCCGCGCGACGAATTCGCGGCCTCGATCGAAGTCTGGCAGCTCTGGCAGCGCGTCTCCGGCTATTCGGACAGCGCCGTGGCGTTCAATCCGTTCGACGCCACCATTGCGACCGGCACCGACCGTACCAGCCTGGTCAAGATCGGCGGCCAGTGGACGCACCTCTTCGGCAGCAACATCGAGACCAACATCAATGGCGGCTGGGTGCAGTCCTTCGCCAGCCATAGCGGCATCGTCGCCACCGTGACCGGCGACGGCGTGGTGGTGCCGACCATGGGCGACCAGGGCTGGTTCGAATATGGCGGCCGCCTCGGCTTCCGCGTGCAGAAGGGCTGGATCGTCGACCTGTTCGCCAACGGCACGCTGGGCCCGCAGCCGGTGGGGAACACCATCCATGGCGGCGTGGGGCTAAGGATTAATTACTAAGACGCCTCGACGAGACACAGTCTCGTAGGGTGGGCAAAGCGACAGCGTGCCCACCTATTCTCTCGGTATCGCAAGATGGTGGGCACGGCGCTACGCGCCTTTGCCCACCCTACGGCACCTGTGTTGACGTCACGCCGCCGACTTGCCCTCGAACGCGCGACGCAAGACATCCACATCGAGCTTGACCATCTTCATCATGGCCTGCATCGCGCGCGCAGCCGCAGCCTTGTCTGGGCTCGACAGGAATTCGAACATCACCTTCGGCACCACCTGCCAGGATACGCCCCAGCGATCACTGATCCAGCCGCACTGCTGCTCCTTGCCGCCATGAGCAAGGAACGCGCTCCAGACGCTGTCGACCTGGGCCTGATCGTCGCAATGGATCATCAGCGAGAGCGCGTGGGTGTACTCCATCTTCATGCCGCCGTTGAGCGCGACCAGCGGCTGCCCGGCCACCGTGAACTCGACGACGAGCACGGAGCCCTCCTTGCCGGACGGGCCGTCCGAAACGTTGCGCTGGACGTGGGAGATCTCCGAGTTCGGAACGAGCGAGACGTAGAACTTCGCGGCTTCCTCGGCATCGCCGTTGAACCACATGCAGGGCACGAGCTTGGACATCGTGAATGCTCCTCTTCAGATTGTCGATGTTCGGGGGCTTCGATCAGGCGTTCGCCATGTCGGACTGCGCGGCAAAGGCTGCCATGTCCATCCAGTTCACACCCCACATGTGACCATCCGGATCCTCGAAGCTGCGGCCGTACATGAAGCTGTACTCATCCTTCGGGCTGGGATCGGCCACCCCGCCCGCCATTTCGGCCTTGCCGACGATATCGTCGACCTCGTCGCGGCTGTCCGCGGACAGGCAGAACAGCGCCTGGTTCGAGATCTTTGCATCCGCGATCGGCTTCGGCGTGAACTGCCGGAACTTGTCGTGGGTCGTCAGCATGGCGAAGATGGTCTCGGAGAAGACCATGCAGCTCGCCGTGTCGTCGCTGAATTGCGGGTTCCTGACGGCACCGATCGCCTCGTAGAAGGCAGTCGCGCGCTTGAGGTCGGTCACCGGCAGATTGAGGAAGATCATCCTGGGCATCGAAAGCTCCTTGGGGCGGGTTCTGCCCAAGGACGGATGGCCCGGCGGCCATCCGACACGGCTTCCGGATATTTTTCAGACCCTGATCTGCGAGGTTCTGTCGCACCGAACCCCGTGGTGGCCCCGGGCAGCTTTACTTCTTCTCGTTGGGATCCCGGTGCACGGGGTCGATCCACAGCACGGTCTCGGGCTTCTCGACCGGCTCGATGTCGAGATTGATCGCGACCGCCTCGCCGTCGCTGCGCACCAGCACGCATTCCAGCACCTCGTCCGGGCTGGCATTGATCTCCTGATGCGGCACGTAGGGCGGGACGAAAATGAAATCGCCGGGGCCGGCCTCCGCGGTGAATTGCAGGCTCTCGCCCCAGCGCATTCGCGCCTTGCCCTTCACCACGTAGATGATGCTTTCGAGATGGCCGTGGTGATGCGCACCGGTCTTGGCGTCCGGCTTGATGCTGACCGTGCCCGCCCACAATTTCTGCGCGCCGACGCGCGCGAAATTGATCGCGGCCGCGCGGTCCATGCCAGCCGTCGACGGCACGTTGGTATCGAGCTGATTGCCGGGAATGACGCGCACGCCGTCATGTTTCCAGCGATCCTCATGATCGTGGTCATGGTGGGAATGCGTCTGGTCATGGCCGGTCATGGGACTTGCTTTCTGTTGGTTCCGTGCGCGGCAAGCTAACCAAAGCGGGCCAATCAAGCCATACCCAAAATCGGAACTCTCGTAGTCGGCAGGCGTTGTTTTCGCGAGCCAACTGGAAGGAGAGTTTCATGGGAAGCACGAGCGACAAGATCAAGGGCAACGCCAACGAGGCCATCGGCAAGGCCAAGCAGGGCATCGGTGAAGCCACCGGTTCCGATCGCCTGAAGGGCGAAGGTGCGGTCCAGGAAGTGAAGGGCAAGGGCCAGCAGGCCATGGGCGACGCCAAGGACGCTGCGAAGGAAGCAGTCGATCGCGCCGCCGCTGCGGCAAAGCGCGCGGCGGAGTGACGCACGTCAATCTGAAAGCGAAAAGACCGGCCGCAAGGCCGGTCTTTTTGTTTTGTCCATTCGCACCGTCATTCCGGGATGGTGCGTAAGCACCAGACCCGGAATCACCTTCGCTCACTTCACCGCGAGCAATTCCACGTCGAACATCAAAGTCGCGTTCGGCGGGATCACGCCACCGGCGCCGCGGGCGCCGTAGCCCAGCTGCGGCGGGATGATCAGCGTGCGCTTGCCGCCGACCTTCATCGTGCCAACGCCCTCGTCCCAGCCGGCGATGACGCGGCCCTTGCCGATCGGAAACTCGAACGGCTCGTTACGGTCGACCGACGAGTCGAATTTCTTGCCCTTCTGGCCGTTCTCGTAGAGCCAGCCGGTGTAGTGCATCACGCAGATCTGGCCGGGTTTCGGCGAGGCGCCGGTGCCGACAACGCTATCAATGGTCTGCAAGCCTGAAGCTGTGGTCATGGTCTTTCCTGCGGTCTGGGCCGAGGCCGTGGTGGAAACGAATGTCGACACGCTGCCGATCACGGTGATCGCAAGTGCCGACATGATGGCGAGGAGTGCGCGCTGGAAACGCTGCATAAGAGACCTTCCGTTTGAGGCGGAAGGTGTCTAGCGCAACGAAGCAATCGTTTCCAGCCCTCAGACCCCGCTCAATAGCCCAGCGCGCAGCCGTCCTTGCGCGGATCGGAACCGCCGGTGAGCGTGCCCTTGTCCCAGTCGATCCAGATCGCCTGCGCGCCGCCGAGCGGGCCGACCACGCTGGTGGTCTTGTGGCCGAGCTTCTTCAGGCCTTCGACGATATCGGCAGGCACGCTGTCCTCGAGCTGGTACTGGCCCTCGTAGTGCAGACCGCGCGGCATGTCGATCGCCTCCTGCACGTCGCAGCCATAGTCGAGGATGTTGGTCACGACGTGGGTCTGGCCGACTGGCTGATATTGTCCGCCCATCACCGCGAACGGCATCACGGAGCGGCCGCCCTTGCTGAGGAGGCTCGGCATGATCGTGTGCAGCGGACGCTTGCCGCCGGCGATGCAATTGGGATGGCCGGGCTGGATGCGGAAGCCGCCGGCGCGGTTCTGCAACAGCACGCCGGTCTTGTTCGAGACGATCGCCGAGCCGAAGGAATGCGCGATCGAATTGATGAACGAGCAGACGTTGCGGTCCTTGTCCACGACCGTGATGTAGATGGTCGAGGGATTCATCGGCGGCGCGACGTTCGGCAGGTCGAGCATGCCGTCCATGCGGATCTTGCTGATGTATTCGTCGGCAAAGCCCTTCGCGAGCATTTCGGCGATGTCGATCTTCATATGCTCGGGATCGGCGACATGCATCTCGCGATTCATGTAGGCGATGCGCGCGGCCTCGGCTTCGAGATGGAAGCGCTCGATGCTGAGCGGCGCGTACTTGGTCAGGTCGAATCGCGACAGGATGTTGAGCATCAAGAGCGCGGTGACGCCCGGGCCGTTCGGCGGGCACTGCCAGACGTCATAGCCCTTGTAATTGGTGCCGATCGGCGTCGTCGTCTCGGTGGTGTGGGCGGCGAAATCGTCGAGTGTGTGCAGGCCGCCGATCCCCCTGAGGGTCTCGACCATGTCCTCCGCGATCGCGCCCTTGTAGAAGGCATCGCGGCCGTCCTTGGCGATCGCGCGCAGCGTCTTGCCGAGCTCGGCCTGGCGGATGACGTCGCCGGCGACGGGCGGCTTGCCGCCCGGCAACAGGTAACGCACGGTGTTGGTGCCACCCTTCAGCTTCTCGAACTGGTTCTTCCAGTCGAAGGCGATGCGGGGGGCGACGACGTAGCCCTCTTCCGCGGCCTTGATCGCGGGCTGGAGCAGGCGGTCGAAGCCGAACTTGCCGTGATCGCGCAGCACGGTCGCGAAGGCGTCGATCACGCCGGGGATCGAGACCGCATGCGCCGAGGTCAGCGGCACGGAGTTGATCTTGCGCTCGAGATACCAGTCGGCGTTCGCCGCCTTCGGCGCCCGGCCGGAGCCGTTATAGGCGATGATCTTGCCCTCGCCGCGCGGCTGGATCAGCGCAAAGCAGTCGCCGCCGATGCCGGTCGATTGCGGCTCGATCACGCCGAGCAGCGCCGAACCCGCCACCGCCGCGTCCACCGCCGTGCCACCCTCGCGCAGCACCTCGATCGCGGCCAGGGAGGCCTGCGGATGCGAGGTCGCGACCATCGCGTTGGTGGCGTGGACGGTGGACCTGCCGGGGAAATGGAAGTTTCTCATCGAAGTTTTGCTTTCTCAGGGCTCGCTCAAGGCGCTCTTGGGCCGTCGACGGGGAGGTCGCGCCGTCTCGGAAAAACCGGGCCTACATGACACATTCCGGCCCGCCGGGGCAATGCTGGCATACCAGCGAAATGGCTGCCATCCGCTGGGCGTATAGACCTTTGGCTGTCCGGGGCCATGCGGGTTTTCTGGGCGGCGGCCGCCTGCTAAACGAGCCGCCATGATCCACAAGGTCGCCGCCTTTTACCAATTCGCCGCCCTGCCCGATTACCGCGCGTTGCGCGAGCCGTTGCGCGCGTTCTGCGCGGGCCTCGCGCTCAAGGGCAGCGTGCTGCTCGCCCAGGAAGGTATCAACGGCACGATTGCGGGTGCGCCCGAGGCGATCGACGCCTTCGTCCACGAGCTCGCGCACGGCGCCTTGTTCGGCGGCCGGCTGAACAATCTCGAGCTGAAATTCTCGACCGCCGAGGCGATGCCGTTCGGCCGGCTCAAGGTGCGGCTGAAGAAGGAGATCGTCACGCTCGGCGACGAGGCCGCCGATCCGACGCGGCAGGTCGGCACCTACGTCGAGGCCTCCGAATGGAACGCGCTGATCGCAGCACCCGACACGCTGGTGCTCGACACGCGCAACGCCTTCGAGGTCGCGATGGGCACGTTCGAGGGTGCGGTCGACCCTGAAATCAAGAGCTTTGGCCAGTTCAAGGATTTTGCCGCCGAGCAGCTCGATCCGGCAAAGCACCGCAGGATCGCGATGTTCTGCACCGGCGGCATCCGCTGCGAGAAGGCGAGCGCGCATCTGCTCGCGCGCGGCTTTGCCGAGGTCTATCACCTCAAGGGCGGTATTCTCAAATATCTGGAAGAGGTGCCGGAGGCGCAGAGCCGCTGGCGCGGTGAATGTTTTGTATTCGACGAGCGCGTCGCACTCGGTCATGGCTTGCGCGAACGGGGCCACCGCGAACAAGCATTGGGGCACGGCCGTGACGAGTGACATCAAGACGCTGGGCGAGCGGATCGACACGCTGGAGACACGCATCGCCTATCAGGACGATACGATCGAGACGCTCAACCAGACGATCACCGCGCAGTGGAAGCAAATCGACGCGCTGACGCGGAAGATCGCAGAGCTCGGCGAGCGACTTCAGGAAGCCGAGACGAATGCGCCGGGCCCCGCCAACGAGCCGCCGCCGCATTATTGAGGATGATGAGCTACAGCCCTGCCGCCTTCGGCAGCAGGCTCGCCACCTCGACCGACATCATCAGGCGGTCGCGCCCACCCTGCTTCGCCGCGTAGAGCGCCTGATCGGCAGCCTCGATGAGCGAGCCCACACCGGCGGTGCGTTCCAGCGCGGGCCGGCAGGCCGCGCCGCCGAGCGAAGCGGTGACGCAGCCCGACGCGTGATTGGTGCTGTGGACGAGGCCCGCCTCGCGGATCGCCCGGCGGATCCGCTCGCCGATCCGCGCGCAGCCGGCGGCATCGGTGTTCGGCAGCAGCATGGCGAATTCCTCACCGCCATAGCGCGCAGCCAGATCTCCGGCGCGCTGCATCTCGGCCGCGATGACCTTCGCCACCACGCGCAGACAGGCATCGCCCGCAGGGTGACCGTATTCGTCGTTGTAGGCCTTGAAGTGGTCGACGTCGATCATCAGCAAAGCGAGGCTGGAGCGGTCGCGATAGGCGCGCGCCCATTCCTCCTT
Source organism: Bradyrhizobium sp. Unk1 (assembly GCF_059512345.1). Classification (NCBI taxonomy): domain Bacteria; kingdom Pseudomonadati; phylum Pseudomonadota; class Alphaproteobacteria; order Hyphomicrobiales; family Nitrobacteraceae; genus Bradyrhizobium; species Bradyrhizobium sp. Unk1. The sequence continues at coordinate 22,550 of NZ_JCAMOP010000044.1, read as the reverse complement.
CAACCGTTCGTCGAAGCGGCGGCGGTTGGCGAGCCCGGTGAGGCTGTCCTCGATCGCGAGCGTCTCGAGCCTGGTCTCCAGCTTCTTCTGCTCGGTGATGTCGCGCGAGATCGCGACCACGCCGTCGACGTTGCCATTTTCCTTGCGCGTCACCCGCATGGTCGATTCGAGCCAGACTTCCGAGTTTTGCCGGTGCGCGTTGCGATAGGTGACGCGCGCCTCGTCCTTTTCGCCACGCTTCAAGGCATCGACGAGCGCCTGGACCTGCGGGCGATCATCCGCATGGATGCCGGCGAGCGCCGGCGTTCCGATCAGCTGATTGGGCCGCCAGCCGACGACGCGGACCGACGAGGGCGAGACATAGCGCAGCCGCTCGTCGAGCCCGATGCGGGTCACCATGTCGCTGGAGCCTTCCGCGAGCAGACGGAAATGCGCCTCTTTCTCGACCAGGGCCGCGGCCATGCGCTGGCCCCGCTGCAAATGCCGCACCAGCACCGCGCCGATGACCGCGATCAGCACGACCAGCGCGAGCACGTAGAGCATGCGGGAGATCGCCGCGGCGCGCCAGGGCGCCAGCAGCTCGGCCTTGTCGACCATGGCAAGCAGGACGAGCGGATAACGGCCAGAGCGCTTGAAGAAGCTGACGCGCTCGGCGCCGTCCAGCGGCGACCTGAAATGGTATGCGCCGCCCGGCTGCTGCAGGCTCGCGTCGCGGAATAGCGGGGTGTCGGCGACGCTGCGGCCGACGAACCTGTCGTTGCTTGGATTGCGCGCGATGATCATGCCGTCGCCATGCACGAGCGCCACGGAGCTGTTGCGGCCGAGCTCGAACTGCTCGTAGAAATGCGCGAGATAGTTCGCGCTGATGGTCGCAAGCACGACGCCGCCGAAGCTGCCGTCCTGCTTGTTGAAGCGGCGCGACAGGGTGACGACCCATTCGCCATCGAGCTGGCTCCGCACCGGATGGCCGACATGAGGCTCCCGTTTCGGGGACAGCTGGTGATGACGGAAGAAAGCGTCGTCGCTGAGCGTCGAGCCGATCGTGCCCGGCGAGGTCAACCAGTTGCCCTGGTCGTCGATGATGGCAAGGCTGTGAATGCGCGCGATCGCCTTCTTGCGTGCCTCCAGCAAATTCCTGAGCTTGGCGATCGTGGCGGGTTCGGCGCCGTCCATCTCCAGCCGGCTGACGACGCCGACGACGCCGGAATCCAGCAGGTCGAGGCTGTCCTCCGCATGCTGCGTCAACGAGCGCGCAACATTCGCCATCTCGGTCTCGGCGCCCTTGAGCACGGCATCGCGCGCGGCCCACTCGCGCCAGCCGCTGACGCCGAGGATGGTCGCGCAAGTGAGCACGACGAACGCCGCCGCGCGCAACGGCAGGCGGCTCCATCCGGCTCTTTGTGAGGCGACGGTCATGCGGCAGAAATCTCCGATCGCCGGAACTTCCACCGCTTCTGTTATTGAACCCTGAAACGCTTGCCGACATTCGCAGCGTTATGCGGGTTTTCCCGTACTCCTACGGACTGGAGCGTCGCTGGATCGCTAAAAATGCGTTAGCGACCCTATCGGAAACCGGCGCCGCTGCGCTCGCCGAACATCGGCCTTAGCTGAAGATCGACTTAACCTTGTCCCAGAGCGAAGGATTGTCGGCATCCGCATCGGCCTTCGATGGTGTCGGCTGTGCAGCGCTGACGGGATCGGACGCAGGGAAACTGTCCTCCAGCCCGGCTTCAAGCTTGGTATGGCGATCGGCGGCCAGCGCCTTGCCAAGATCATCGGCGTGCTTGTCGTGCGGCGCGGGATTGAATGTCTCAGCCATGGAGTCCTCCTCGATTGGGAGGTCAACGCGGCGCATTTGCGCTGGTTCCACTGTTCCGCTCAGGCCCTCGGCAGTGTATCAGGAACTTCAATCTTGATAGGACCGTCCGTGCCCCAGTCTGCGACAAAGCCCTTCATCGACGTGCTCTCCGGCCAGCGCCAGGCTACCCCGCCCATGTGGATGATGCGGCAGGCCGGGCGATATCTGCCGGAATATCGCGAGGTGCGCGCCAAGGCCGGCGGCTTCCTCGATCTCTGCTTCAATCCGGAGCTTGCCGCCGAAGTGACGCTTCAACCGATCCGCAGGTTCGGCTTCGATGCGGCGATCATCTTCTCCGACATCCTGGTGATCCCCTATGCGCTCGGCCGTTCCGTGCGGTTCGAGGTGGGCGAGGGTCCGCGGCTGGAGCCGCTGGATGATCCCGCAAAAGTCGCGACGCTCGCCGCACACGGCGACTTCAGCAAGCTCAAACCGGTGTTCGAGGCGCTCAGGCTCGTGCGCGGCGCGCTCGATCCCCAGACCGCACTGATCGGCTTCTGCGGTGCGCCGTGGACGGTGGCGACCTACATGGTCGCCGGCCAGGGCACGCCCGACCAGGCGCCGGCGCGGATGATGGCTTACCGGCATCCGGAGGCGTTTGCGCAAATCATCGACGTGCTCGTGGACAACTCGATCGAATATCTGCTGGCGCAGCTCGCAGCTGGTGCCGATGCGTTGCAGATCTTCGACACCTGGGCCGGCGTGCTGCCGCCGGCCGAGTTCGCGCGCTGGTCGGTCGAGCCGACCCGGCGGATCGTGGAGGGCGTGCGCGCCAAAGTGCCCGATGCGAAGATCATCGGCTTCCCGCGCGGGGCCGGCGCGCAATTGCCCGGTTACGTCGAGGCGACCGGCGTGAATGCCGTCAGCATCGACTGGACCGCCGAGTCGGCCTTCATCCGCGAGCGTGTGCAGAGCCGCGTCGCCGTGCAGGGCAATCTCGATCCGCTGGTGCTGATCACAGGCGGCGCCGCGCTCGATCGCGCGGTGGACAACGTGCTGGCGAACTTTGCGCAAGGGCGCTTCATCTTCAATCTCGGCCACGGCATCCAGCCGGAAACGCCGATCGCCCATGTCGAGCAGATGCTGAAGCGCGTGCGGGGCTGAGGCTCCGCGCCGTCATTGCGAGCGCAGCGAAGCAATCCAGAATCTCTCCGCGGTGACAGCCTGGATTGCTTCGCTACGCTCGCAATGACGGGTGCTGCAGGTACTGCGCTCTCAAAATTTAGCACGGCCGGCTGCGCTCGATGATCTCGGCGGCGCCCTTCGTCAGCAGATCCAATCCTACCGCACGGCCGAGCTCGCGCGGGTGGTTGGCGGGGCCGGTGCGCGAGGCTTCGATGATGGTGTTGCCGGAGAGGTCGAGTACGGACGCCGTCAGCGACATCTGATCGCCTGCGATGGTCGAAAAACCCGCCACCGGCGAATTGCAATGGCCGTTGAGCACCCACAGCACCTCGCGCTCGGCATCGGCAGAAGCGTGCGCAGAGGGATCGTCGATCGATGCCAGGATCTGCCGTGTCTGCCAGTCCTGCGCGGCGCATTCCACGGCGACGATGCCCTGCCCTGCGGCAGGCAGCATTTCCGCTGCGGTGAACTCGTAGGCCATGCGACTGGAAAGGCCAACGCGATCGAGACCCGAGCGCGCCATGATCAGCGCATCTGCCGGTCCCACCGCGCCGCCATCCGGCAGGCGCTGCATCTCGCCATTGTCCAGCTTGCGCACGCGCGTATCGGCGGCGCCGCGGAAGTGGATCACCTCGATCTCGGGGAATAATCTCCGCGCATAGGCGGCGCGGCGCACGGCGTTGGTGCCGATCTTGAAACCCTTGCCGCGCGACTGCCGCAGCGCTTCCAGCGTCACGCCATCGCGCAGCACCAGTGCGTCACTCGGGGGATCGCGCGATAGCGTAGCGCCGATGACGAGGCCGGGCGTGTCCTCGTTGCCGGGCATGTCCTTCAGCGAATGCATCGCCGCCTGCAATTCGCCCGACAACACGGCAGCGCGGATCTGCGCCACGAAGGCGCCGCCCTTGCCGCCATGCGGCAGCAGCTTGCTGGTCTGGTCGAGATCGCCCGTGGTGTCGAACTTGACGATCTCGACTTCGAGATCGGGCATGGCGGCGGTCAGGCGGCGCGCGATCTCTTCCGTCTGCGCCAGCGCCATCGCGCTCTTGCGTGTGCCGATCTTCAGTCGCGTAGCCAACCGTCTGCTCCTTCTCGCGCGGATTTAGCGCGCATCCTCCAATATCATGTCGGAGGCCTTTTCGGCGATCATGATGATCGGCGCGTTGGTGTTCCCCGACACGAGGTCCGGCATGATCGAACCGTCGACGATGCGAAGGCCTTCGATCCCCCTCACCTTCAGCCGCTGGTCCACCACCGCGAGCGCGTCATTGCCCATACGACAGGTCGAGGTCGGATGGTAGATGGTGCTGCCGCGGTCGCGGCAATAATCGAGCAGCTCTCCGTCCGTGGATACCTTCGCCCCGGGATCGTACTCGTTGACAACGAACGGCTTCAGCGCCGGCGCGTTCAGGATCTTGCGCAGGATCTTCAGGCCTTCGACGTTGGTGGTGCGATCGGTCTCGGAGGACATGTAGTTGATGCGGATCTCCGGCGGCACGGTCGGATCCGCACTTTTGATGCGCAAGGTCCCGCGGCTTTCGGGCCGGAGCTGGCACACCGACGCCGTGAAGCCGGAAAAATCATGCAGCTTCTCCCCCATCTTGTCGGTCGAGAACGGCAGGAAGTGCACCTGGATGTCGGGCGAAGCGAGGCGCGGGTTCGTCTTGAAGAAGGCGCCGGCCGTGCCGGCCGCGATCGTCAGCCACCCCTTCCGGAACAGCGCATAGCGCGCGCCGGCCAGCGTGCGGCGGAACGGATTATTGACGGTGTCGTTGAGCGTGATCTTCTGCGAGCAGCGCATCACGATGCGGACCTGCATGTGGTCCTGGAGATCGTGGCCGACGCCCGGCGCGTCCAGCACGACATCGATGCCGTGCTTGCGCAAGAGATCGGCCGGGCCGACGCCGGAGAGCTGAAGAAGCTGCGGCGAGTTGTAGGCACCGCTCGACAGCACGACCTCCTTGCGCGCGCGGGCGCGGCGCACGGTTGCGCCTTGCCGGTATTCGACGCCGACCGCGCGGCGTCCCTCGAACAGCACGCGCTGGCCGAGCGCCTCGGTCTCGACCTTGAGATTGCCGCGCGTCTTCGCGGGTCCGAGATAGGCCACCGCCGTCGAGGCACGCCGGCCGTTGCGCGTCGTGGTCTGGAACAGGCCGACGCCCTCCTGCGTGGCGCCGTTGAAATCGGGATTGTAGGGCAGACCGGTCTCGACCGCGGCGTCCATGAACGCCTTCGACAGCGGATCGGTCACGACCATGTTGGAGACCGGCAGCGGTCCCCCGCTGCCGTGATATTGATCGGCGCCGCGCGTCTGGTTCTCGGCCTTCTTGAAATAAGGCAGCACGTCGTCATAGCCCCAGCCGGCATTGCCGTGCTGACGCCAGCGATCGTAATCCTCGTGCTGGCCGCGGACATAGAGCAGGCCGTTGATCGAGCTCGAACCGCCCAACGTTTTTCCGCGCGGCTGAAACACCTGCCGGCCCTTCAGCTCGGGCTCCGGCTCGGTCTGATACATCCAGTTGACAGTCTTTTCCTTGAACAGCTTTCCGTAGCCGAGCGGCACGTGGATCCAGATGTTGGAATCTTTTGGGCCCGCCTCGAGCAGCAGCACGCTGTGCTTGCCGTTCGCGGAGAGCCGGTTGGCGAGCACGCAACCGGCGGAGCCGGCGCCGACGATGATGTAATCGAATTCTGGATCGGACGGAGCGAGGGAGGAATTTGCGTTCATGCGCTACGATTCTTTTTGTTGGTGAGCGTTTCCGTTGTCGTGACTTAGCACAATCATGCGCGCAGACGCAGCGCCTCGACCAGCGACTTGAACGCACGGGCATATTCCGCCCCAGCCCTTGCGATATCCGCGCGCCCGGCGCAGGCGACCGCAGCCTCCGTCACCGCGCCGAGCAGCAGCCGCGCCAGCGGCTCGACCGGCTGCTTTGCGATCAGCCCCGCCTCCATGGCCACCGCGAGTGCGCGCGGCATCTTGCCGCCAAAGTGTTTTGCGTCGATTTCGCGCCACCGCTCCCAGCCGAGCACGGCGGGTCCATCGCGCAAGATGATCTGGCCGGTCGGACCCTTGGCGGTCGCGGCAAAATAGTGCTGCGTGCCGGCGACCATCGCGGCCAGCACGTCCTTCTCGGCACGCGCTGCGCCATCGATCTCGGCAACGAGGTCACGCGAGACCTGATCGAACACGGCTTCGAACACCGCCTCCTTGGTCTTGAAGTGGTGATAGACCGCGCCCTTGGCGATGAGGGCTGCCTCCGCGATCTCGTCCATGGTGGTGGCGGAAAATCCTTGCGTCCCGAACAGGCGGCGCGCCGCCGTCAGGATCGCCTCCGTCGTTGCCGCCCGCCGTTCCGCCTGCTTCGCCATGTCCCTCGTCTAATCCAATCGGGAACTGGCGGCCAGTTGACTTTTCGACTACCGGTCGGTATTTACCGACTATCAGTCGGTTTTAATCGTGAGGTGCGCCATGCCGAGCCGTGACGTCGTCGAAGCCTTTGCCAAGCGGCTGGAAGATGGGGAGTTTGTCGAAGCGATCGAGCAGTACTACACGCCGGATGCCGCGACCTATGAGAACAACGCCGCCCCGACGATCGGCCGCGACAAGCTCGTCGCCAAGGAGCGCGGCGTGCTGGCGGCCTCCAGGGAGGTGAAGGCGGTCCGCATCGGGCCGAGCCTGATCGAGGGTGACAATGTCGCGACGCGCTGGACGTTCAGCTTCACCAACGCGGAAGGCGTCATCCGAACGCTGGATGAGATCGCGTGGCAGACCTGGCGGGGCGATCAGTTGATCGAAGAGAGGTTCTATTACGATCCGAAGCAGCTGGGGCGGTGAGCCGGGTAATTGATGATGCTGGCCCGCAATTGCTTGCGGGCCAACTCTCCGCAAACGTTAGCGGGCGCTGGCACTGCGCGATGCAAGGCCATAACGCGGCGCGGGTTTCGCATTCCGGAATTTCGGGGAGATGTCCCGACGGTCCGCTTCCCAGCGGGTCCACAACGCCTCCTCGTGCAGGCCGGGAATGGTCACGAGCTCGCCGGCGTCGAGGCCGACCAGCGCCGCATCGACGCAGTCTTCGGCCGACATGGTGATCTCGGACGTCTTCTGCGGCGCATAGCCGGCGATGTCCCAGAACTCGGTCGCGGTCGCGCCGGGCAGCACCGTCTGCACGCGCACGCCCTTCTCTGCCAGATCCTTCTGCAGCGAATGACCGAAGCTGAGGACGTACGATTTCGACGCGCTGTAGACGCCGTTGAGCGCCTCGACCGCGATGCCGACCACCGAGGAGATGTTGATGATCGTGCCTGTGCCGCGCGCGACGAATGCCGGGGCGGCTGCATAGGTCAGGCGGGTGAGCGCAGTGACGTTCAGATCGATCATCGCCTCCATCGTGTCGACGTTGGCCTGCAGGATCGACGCGACGGAGCCGATGCCGGCATTGTTGACGAGCATGGTGATGCCGGGGTCGTCGCGCAGCACCGCCTCGACCTTGGCGAGGCCGGCCTTCTCGTTCAAATCAGCCGGCAACACCGCAATCTGGCGGCCGGTCTCGCCGCGAAGCTTGTCGGCGACCGCATTCAGCCGCTGCTGGTTGCGCGCGACCAGGATCAGGTCGTAGCCGCGCCTGGCGAGGCGATCGGCATAGACCGCGCCGATGCCGGACGATGCCCCGGTGATCAGGGCGGTACCTTTGGGACTGCTCATGGATGTCTTCCTTCCGTAGCCGCTCAGGATCGAGCGCTCGGGAGGACAGATACGGTTGAATCTTCGCGTCTCAAATGTCATATAAGCGGCGATTTAGGACATCCAATTCGGACATCGCCGCCCCATGCGTGACATCGCGTTCGTTGTGTACCCCGGCTATTCCGTGATGGCGCTGGCCGTGGTCACGGGTTTCGAGGTCGCCAACATGCTGGCGGACGAGCCGCTTTACGACCTCCACTTCGTCTCCGAGCACGGGGGAAAGGTCAGAACCTCGGCCGGCTTGATGCTCGACAGCGAGCCCTTTACCGACAAGCCGTTCGACACGCTCGTGATCGGCGGTGGCGACACCTCGGTGCCGTCGACACCGGGTCTGGTCGCGTTCACGAAAGACGCGCCCAAGCGGCACCGCCGCATCGCCGCGGTCTGCACCGGAGCATTCGTGCTCGCGGAAGCCGGCCTGCTCAACGGACGGCGCGCCACGACGCACTGGATGCATGCGCGGGATCTGCAAAAGCGATTTCCGGACGTGAAGATGGATGAGGACCGGATCTTCATCAACGACGGGGCGATCTGGACGTCGGCAGGGATGACAGCCGGCATCGACCTCGGCCTCGCGCTGATCGAGAACGACCTTGGAGCGGAACTCGCGAAATCCGTGGCTCGCAAGCTGGTCGTCTATCATCGCCGTGGCGGCGGACAGTCGCAATTTTCCGCGCTGCTCGAACTGTCGCCGAAGTCGGATCGCATTCAAACGGCACTCGCCTACGCGCGGGAAAATTTGCACAAGCCGCTGACGGTCCCCGAGCTCGCCAATGCGGCTCATCTCAGCCCACGCCAATTCAGCCGGGCATTCCACGCCGAGACCGGTCAGTCGCCCGCCAAGGCGATCGAAAATTTGAGGGTCGAGGCCGCGCGCGACCTGATGGAGCAGAGTCGTCATTCGATCGAAATCGTCGCTCGCCAGACCGGTTTCAGTGACCGCGACCACATGCGCCGCGCCTTCCTGAGAGCGTTCGGACAGCCACCACAGGTGCTGCGGCGTCACGCGCGGCTGGAGGCGATCGCTGATCCGCGGCCTGCCGAAATTGGATAGCACGCGGGCCCTGGCAACAGGCCTTCCGTTACAGCCGTAACGTGGGGCGCCGCATTTGTATCGATTTGTTATCGATACCCTCGCTTGAACACGCAGAAGTGGCCACGGCGATCGTGGCCAGCGGGGATAATTCATATTTCGTCAAAGGTTTGCAGCGAATCCTCCTGATCGAGCCGGACAAACGGCCCATGCTGCTAGGCCCTCGAATGCGGACTCAAATGACCAGCTATTTCGCGCGGCTGTTCGCCGGCGATCTGTCGGCCTTTGGCGGTCCAGCAACCGATGAAGCCGTCGCCGGACATATCCGCGCCGATCAGATGTCACTGGTGCTCGGCTACTCCGTCGGCATCATGCTTGCCAATGCCTGCAACGCAGCCGTGCTCGCCATCGCGCTCTGGCATTCGCCGGACTGGAAGTTTGCGTTGGCCTGGGCCGCGATCGTGGCCGGCGCCGCGATTGCATTCGGCTTGCAATCCCACGCCTCGCGCCGGATCACAAAGCCGCAATTCGTTTCGCGCCGCGCGATGCATCGGCTGGTGCGCAACGCCTTCGTGCTCGGCGTTGCCTGGGGCATCGTCCCGGTCGCCTTCTTCGCGAATGCCGCGACCGGCGGCCAGCTCGTCATCACCTGCCTTTGCTCGGGAATGCTGGCCGGCGGCGCGCTGGCCTTCGCCACGATCCCGATTGCGGCCATCGCCTTCACCAGCCCGATCTTCGTCGGCATCGCCATCTGCCTCGGCCGCGACGGCGATCCCGCCTATGTGCTGATGGCCATCCTGGTGGTGGTTTACGGCAGCGTGCTGCTGCGCGCGGTGTTCGTCAATTCATTCGCGTTCGCGCGGCGCGTGATCCGCCAGATCGAGGCCGAGCGCACGGTCCGGCAGGATCCCCTCACGCTGTTGCCCAACCGCTTCGCCTTTAACGAGACGCTCGAAGCAGCACTCAGGCGGATGGCCCTGTCCGGCGAGGAGTTCGCGGTGCTCCTGCTCGATCTCGACCGCTTCAAGGAGGTCAACGACAAGTTCGGCCACCCCGCCGGCGACGAATTCCTGGTCCAGGTCGCAAGCCGGCTGCAACGTTGCACGCGCGCCGCCGAGCACGCCGCACGAATTGGCGGCGACGAGTTCGCGCTGGTGATGGCCAATCTGGCGCGGCCCGAGGATGCGCTCGAGATCGCCGAACGCTTCGTCGCGGCCTTCGACGAACCGTTCCAGATCGAGGGCCGCCAGATCGTCGGCGCGACCAGCGTCGGCATCGTGCTGGCGCCGCGCGACGGCACCACGCAACTCGACATCATGAAGAATGCCGACGCCGCGCTGTATCGCGCCAAGAAGGCGGGTCCCGGCACGGTCTGCTTCTTCGAGGAAGCCGATGACAGGGTGTCACGCGATCGCAAGGCGCTGCAAGCGGACCTCGAAGGCGCCATCGCCAGGGGCGAGCTGTTCCTGGTGTTCCAGCCGTTCCTCGACCTGGCAGCGAACCGCATCACCGGCTTCGAGGCGCTGCTGCGCTGGCAGCATCCCCGGCGTGGACTGGTGCCGCCGAGCGAATTCATTCCGATCGCCGAGGAGACCGGGCTGATCCACGAGATCGGCGAATGGGTGATCCGGCGCGCCTGCGCGACGCTTTCGGACTGGCCGGAAGACATCAGGGTCGCCGTGAACTTCTCTGCCGCGCAGTTTCACAGCACCGGTATCCTCCAGACCATCGTGCAGGCGCTCGCGGACGCGAAGGTCGCCCCGCACCGGCTCGAGGTCGAGATCACGGAATCGATGCTGCTGTCGAAATACGGCTCGGCGGCATCAATCCTGAACGCGCTGCTCGAGCTCGGCATCACGGTGGCCCTGGACGATTTCGGCACCGGCTTCTCCTCGCTGACCTATCTGCGCAAGCTGCCGTTCAGCCGGATCAAGATCGACCAGTCCTTCATCCGCGACATGCTGGTGCAGCCCGACTGCGCCGCGATCGTGAAGTCTGTGATCTCGCTGGCGCGCGACCTGCGCATCGGCGTGGTTGCGGAAGGCGTCGAGACCGCCGACCAGCTCGAGTTTCTGCGCCAGTTCGGTTGCGACGAAGCGCAGGGCTATCTGATCAGCCGGCCGGTGTCGGCCGATGGCGTTCTGGCGCTGTTGACCACGAAGAAGCTGCGGGCGACCTACGCGGCGTAGGGCATATACTCGCAAATGTGAGGCGGTCATCGCGGCCAGGCAGGTTCTGCACCCCGCGCCAGTCTTCGCGGTCATAGGGTTGGTCTGCTTCCCTGACCTAAAGCCACCCGCTGTTCTGAGTGCGTTTTCCGAGTGTTTCGGCGCGCCACCACTCTCAAGACGACTTGCCGTGTCGGCTCCATTAAGCAACACTTGCCGCATTTCAGAGTAATTATTTTTTGAGGGGCATCATTATGCCTGAGATATTGGAAGTCGTGCTGTGGTGTGCCGCGCTTGCGACATGGCTGATGCTTCTCTTCGCCCTCGTGAGCAAGACCCTGAAGCAGCTCTTAAAGGGCATCCGCCGCGTGATAGAGGAAGCTTTCAAGCCCGACTTGGAGTGATGTCGGCTACGATGCCCGATCGAAACTGAACCGGCCTGCCCCGGTGACGAAGATCAACATCGCGCCTCCCATGATCGAGACATTCTTCAAGAAGTGGTTGTATTGACCGATCTGCTGCGCACCCGCGGGATACTCCCAGTAGCGGTGCGCAATAGCCGTTGCCGCCAATACGAACACAAACGTCAGAATTGCGCAGTAGCGCGTACCGACGCCCAATATCAAACCAACGGATATCAATACTTCCAGTACGATGTTCGTCATCGTGAACAGCTCAGGCGCTGGAAGGTTCAGGGACCTGAAATAACCCACAGAGCCGTTGAAGTTGGATATTGCTCCATACGCGCTTCCGACGAATACCCACGCGAGGAGAATTCGGCCGATCAAGATCAGCGCGTCAGCTTGCCCTGTGGCGAACTCATCGACTGCCAGCGAGACAGAATTGGATTTCATGGCAGAACCTCCACCCTTGCTGTCCAAGACCGGCTGAACATTTTTATTGCCGAGAGCAAACCTATCATGATTGGTGGACCGCACGAAGCGCTCTAACCGGCCCGTTGACGCTGCAAACGAAGCCCGCTTCGTCACCGCCCTTAGCTGCCTCGCCAGGACGACCTGCACCCGTCTACTCCCGAGAGGAGAGCGGATACGCATGCGCTCAGGCTGATCGCGTTTTCCGAGTATGCCTTCCAGCCCCGGTCAGACCGCATCCGCCCGCAGCAGCGTGTCCACGGTGATGGTGCCGCGGGCGCGGGAGACGCAGGCGCAGATCTTCTGGTTGCTTTGCTTCTGGTGATCGCTGAAGAAGACGTCGCGATGGTCGATCTCGCCGTCGACCTCGACCACGTCGATGGCGCACAGGCCGCATTCGCCGCGCTTGCAGTCGTACATCACGTCATGCCCGCTGGCATTGAGCACATCAAGCATCGAGCGCTCGCGCGGGATTTCGAGCTCGACATCGGTTCCCTTCAGGCGCACGCGAAACGTCTCGGTCGGCAGCGTGCCGCTGGAGCCGAAGGTCTCGTAGCGAAGATCGGGAAGCGGATGGCCGGCGCCGATCCAGGCGTGGCGCGCGGCATCCAGCATCCGCATCGGGCCGCAGAACAACGCCAGCGCACCTTGCGGCAATGATCCGAACAGCGCATCGAGGTCGAGCCGCCGGCCCTCGTCGCTCGCGTGAACGACCAGGCGCTCACCGAGCATTTTGGCGAGATCGTCGAGATAGGCTGCATCAGCGCGCGAGCGCACGGCATAATGCAGCGTGACATCGGCCCCACGGCGCGCCAGCGCCTGCGCGGCGCCGAGGATCGGCGTGATACCGATGCCGCCGGCGACCAGGCAGTAGTTTTCGCGGGCCCAGTCGACCGCGAGCAGCGAAGCCGGCCGCGTGATGTCGAGCCGGGCGCCTGGCGTGAGCTGCCACATATAGCGCGAGCCGCCGCGGGAATCATCGGCGCGGCGCACCGCGATCTTGAAACCGCGCGAGGACGCCTCGCCGACCAGCGAATAGGATCGCGTCTCCGGCAGGCCGTCGATGGTCACGCTGATATTGATGTGGCTGCCGACCGGATAGGCTGTGCCGTCGAACTGATCCGGCAGGATCAGGAATTCGCGGATGCCCGGCGCAAGATCGCGCGTCGCGACGAGCGTTGCGGGAATCCAGGTTTCGATGAAGCGCATGGTGACGGCCTTAGTCGGTTGCGGTCTTGATCAGCGCGAGCGCCGGCAAGAGGTCGAGATGGGTGCGGTTGCGCAGCGCAAGCCGCAAGTTTCGCACCGCGAGCCGCGCATGCTCGCGCATCACGGCTTCGGCGCGGGCGCCTTCGCGATTCTCGATGGCGTCGATCACGACGCGATGGTGCTCCTGCCCGATGATCAGAATCTGCTGTGCCTCGGGCAGCGCCGATTGCGCCATCACGAAACCGCTGGGCGAGGCGAACGGTAGGGCCGAGGCGCGGTCGATCTGCCGGATCAGCGGCGGGCTGCGCGACAATTCCGTGAGCACCGCGTGGAAGCGCGCGTTCAGCGTGACATAGGACGAGAAGGCATCGACCGAGATCGGCACCTGGCGGAGTAATTCGTCGATCGCGCCAAGACATTCCTTGAGCGGTTCGAGCTCACGCGCGGAAACGCCGCGCTCGGCGGCGAAGCGCGCGGCGAGCCCTTCCAGCGTTCCGCGCAGCTCGATGGAATCGGAGATGTCGCGCTCGGAAAACGCCTTCACCATGAAGCCGCCGGAGGGAATCGCCTCCAGCAAGCCTTCCTCCTCGAGCCGCACCAGCGCCATGCGCACCGGGGTGCGCGAGGCGCCGGTTGTCTCCACCGCCTGGAGCTCGGAGATGCGCTCGCCGGGCCGTAAGCGACCCGACAGGATCTGGTCGCGCAGCGCGAGCTGCGCCTTCACGGTCTGCGAGACGGAGCGGTCGACCTCTCGCTCGGGCGCTGCTTTCACCTGGCCTACTCCGCGGCCTGGAGCTGCTGCGGCGGGTTTTCCTTCGCCACCATCCTGTCGATCAGCTTGCGCGTCCACATCGCACCGGCGTCGATGTTGAGGTTGTAGAAGATGCGATCGGGGTTCTCGTCCATGGCGCGCTGCTGCGCCTCGAGGATCAGCTCATCCTCGTGGAAGATGCCGGAGACACCGTCGCGGATCTCGGTGGTGATGCGCTGCTCGCCGATCTGATAGTTGCGGACGAACGCCCAGAAATAGTGGCAGGTCTTCTCGGTCTCCGGCGTGATGGTGTTGAGCACGAAACCGTTGACGCCCTGCGAGCGGTCGCCTTCCGGCGCGCCGGTGCCTGTCGGCGCCACGCCGACATCGATCGCGATCGTGCACGGGGCTTCGAAGCGGATGATCTGCCAGCGGTCGACGAGGCCGGGCTTGCCGAGCTGTTTGGCCCAGAACGGCGGCGCCTCGATGCCGCGCATCCAGCGCGTCACCGTCACCGTCTTCTCGCCATGGGTGACGTCGAACGGCGCCTCGGCGACCGCATCGTTGCCGATCGAGGAACCATGGACGAAGGTCTCGTGGGTGAGGTCCATGAGATTGTCGAGCACGAGGCGGTAGTCGCAATTGACGTGGATGGTCTTGCCATCGCCGGCCCAGGCCGGATCGTGATTCCAGTGCATGTCAGGAACGAGCGCGGGATCGGCGAGCGCGGGGTCGCCCATCCAGAGCCAGATGTAGCGGTGACGCTCGACCACGGGATAGGCGCGGACGCAGGCCGACGGATTGATGGTCTCCTGCGAGGGCATGAAGGTGCAGCGCCCCTGCGAATTGTATTTCAGGCCGTGATAGCCGCAGACGACGGTGTCGCCTTCCAGCCGGCCCTTGGACAGCGGCACCAGCCGGTGCCAGCAGGCATCCTCCAGCGCGGCCACCGAGCCGTCGGCCTTGCGGTACATCACGACGTGCTTGCCGCAGATCGTCCGCGGCAACAGCGCCGGCTTGACGTCCGCGTCCCAGGCCGCGGCGTACCAGGCGTTCATCGGGAAGGGTTTTGTCACGGGTCGCTCTCCCAAAGGCTTTATGAATACGTTATGTATACAATAGCAAAGGGATAGAATCGTTCAAGGCCGAATATTGCGTATCTAATTACCTCCAAATCAATTTATGTATACAGATTTAACCACTCGTCATTCCCCGCGAAAGCGGGGAATCCAGTACTCCGCGGCAGATATTGGGTTCACACAACTTCGGCTGCGGCGTACTGGATCACCCGCTTTCGCGGGTGATGACACCTGTTGATGCGGCGAGCCCTTCCTTGGAGAGGCCGTGACGGCGCTGCGTCGGCCCCTACACCCCGAACACCTTCTTCAGGCCCGCCTGGGCTTCTTCCTGGATCCGCTTCAGGCGCTCGGTGCTGCGGAAACTTTCCGCGTAGATCTTGTAGACGTCCTCGGTCCCCGACGGCCTTGCGGCGAACCAGCCGAAATCGGTTTCGACCTTGATGCCGCCGAACGGCTGGCCGTTGCCCGGCGCCTTGCTCAGCGTGGCGCGGACGGGATCACCGGCGAGGTCCTTGAGGCCGAGCTGCTCGGGCGTGACGGATTTGAGGATGTTCTTCTGGGGCACGGTGGCGGCGACGTCGATGCGCGCATAGTGCGGCACGCCGAGCTCCGCGGTGAGGTCGTTGAAGAGCTGGCTGGGATCGCGGCCGGTCTTGGCCATGATCTCGGCTGCAAGCAGGCCGAGGATGATGCCGTCCTTGTCGGTGGTCCACACCCCGCCGTCGCGGCGCAGGAACGAGGCCCCTGCACTCTCCTCGCCGCCGAAGCCGAAGCCGCCCGTGAGGAGGCCGTCGACGAACCATTTGAAGCCGACCGGCGTTTCGACCAGCTTGCGGCCGAGTTTTTTCGCGACACGGTCGATGATCGAGCTCGACACCACGGTCTTGCCGATCGCGGCATCCTTGCTCCAGTTCGGGCGGTTCGCGAACAAATAGGCGATCGCGGTCGCAAGGTAATGGTTCGGATTCATCAGGCCGCCGGTGCGCGTCACGATGCCGTGGCGGTCGGCATCGGTGTCGTTGGCAAAGGCGACGTCGAAGCGGTCGCGCATCGCGATCAGGCTCGCCATCGCGTAGGGCGAGGAGCAATCCATGCGTATCTTGCCGTCCCAGTCGACCGTCATGAAGCGGAAGGTCGGATCGATCGCCTCCTTCACGACGGTGGCCTTCAGGCCGTAGCGCTCGATGATCGGATGCCAGTAATGCACGGCGGCACCGCCGAGCGGATCGATGCCGATATTGATGCCGGCGGATTTGACGAGATCGAGATCGACGACATTGCCGAGATCGGCGACGTAGGGCGTGATGAAGTCGTAGGCGTGCACGTTCGCGGATTTGCGCGCCTTGGCGTAGTCGATGCGCTTCACGCCCTTCAGGCCGTCGGCGAGATAGGCGTTGGCACGCTTCTCGATGACGGAGGTCGCGTCGGTGTCGGCCGGGCCGCCATGCGGCGGATTGTATTTGTAGCCGCCGTCCTCGGGGGGATTGTGCGAGGGCGTGACGACGACGCCGTCGGCAAGGCCGCTAGTCCGGCCCTTGTTGTAGGTCAGGATCGCGTGCGAGATGACAGGCGTCGGGCTGTAGCCGCCGTCCTTGTCGATCATGATGTCGACGCCGTTGGCGGCGAACACCTCGACGGCGCTGACCAGCGCCGGCTCGGCCAGCGCATGGGTGTCGATGCCGATGAAGAGCGGACCGGTCAGGCCCTTTTCTGTTCGGTAGTCACAAATCGCCTGCGTGGTCGCGAGGATGTGGCCCTCGTTGAAGCTGTTCTTGAACGACGTGCCGCGATGGCCGGAGGTTCCGAACGCCACCCGCTGCGCGGGATCGCCGACATCGGGCTTGCCGGCGAAATAGGCCGTCACCAGCCGCGGAACGTTGGTGAGCGCGTCCGGCGAGACCAGCTTGCCCGCCGCGGGATCAACATCAGCCACTGAAATATCCTCGTCCTGTCGTGCAGAGTTTGTGGAATACCATAGCATCGGCCGGGCCCCCGCCAAGGGCACAACACCCGCGGCGGGCTGGCCGTTCCTGAGATCATGCTATGGTCTTTCAGATCGGGGCTTTTTCGAGTCGGGGCATGACGCTGTTTCACAGGCTCTTGGTTGTTCTGATGGCCTGGCTTGCGACGGCTGGTATCGTGCCCGATGCGATGGCCGCGGAGTTCTACACGGAAGACCTGCGCATTCCGATGACGGAGGCCGGGCCGTAGGGGCTGGAGGCCTTTCTGGTCCGGCCGGCCGGAACGAAGCGCTATCCGCTCGCGCTGCTCAGCCACGGCTCGCCGCGCAGTTTCGACGACCGCGCGACCATGTCGGCGCACAAATATTACGGGATCGCGCTCGAATATGCCCGGCGCGGCTTTGCCGCGCTGATCGTGATGCGGCGCGGCTACGGCACCTCGCCCGGCGGACGCGTCGACAGCGTCGGCGGTTGCGCGAATGCCGCCTATCTGCCGGCGGCGGCGGTTGCGGTCGCGGACTTGCGCGCCGCGATCGACGCGATGGGGCGCAGGGCCGACGTCACGACATCGGGCATGATCGCAGCCGGCCATTCCGCCGGCGGGCTCGCCACCGTCGCGCTGACCGCGCAGGCACCGAGTGGTCTCGTCGCCGCGATCAGCTTTGCCGGCGGCCGCGGCTCGCGGGATGACGACGACGTCTGCAACGAGGATGGGCTGGCGCAGGCCTTCGCCACGTTCGGCAAGACCTCGCGCGTGCCGATGCTGTGGGTCTATGCGGCCAACGACTCGTTCTTCGGTCCCGATCTCGCGCGCCGCCTCTATGACGGATTTCGCGGCAATGGCGGTCACGCGAAATTCATTGCGGCGCCGCCTTACGGCGACGACGGCCACTATCTCTATTCGGTGGTGGGCCGGCCGCAATGGACGCCCTATCTCGACGCCTTCCTACGCGAGCGCGGGCTCGGCCATGACATCCTGAGCCTTCCCGATCCGCTGCCGCCGCCGGGCCAGCTCAACGAGGCCGCGCGCGCCGAATTCTCGCGCTATCTCGCCAGCACCATGCCGCACAAGGCTTTTGCGGTGTCGCCGAACGGCGGTTACGGCTGGCGCTCGGGGCGCACCACCGCCGACGAGGCCCGGCGCGATTCGCTTGGCGCCTGCATGAAATGGTCACCGACTTGCACGCTGTATGCGGTCGATGACCAGCTGGCCGGAACGACTAGAGCCGCTCGCTGAGCGCGAGCTTGTAGCCGACGCCGGTGACGGTCGCGATCACGGGCGTGCCGCTGCCGACGAGCTTGCGGCGCAGCCGCGCCACCAGCGCATCGACCGTGCGGATATCGACCTCGGCCTGGCGGTTGCTGACGACCTCGATCAGATAATCGCGGCTGAGCGGCCGGCCGTCGGCGCCGACCAGCGCCGCCAGCAGGTCGAACTCGGCGCGCGTCAACGCCACCGGCTTGCCGTCACTGCCGAGCAGCTCGCGCCGGGTCAGGTCGATGATCCAGTCGCCGAAGGCGATCGAATTGTGGTTGCGCGCCGCCTTGCGGTCGATCGAGCGCCGCCGCAGCACGCTGCGCGCGCGCGCGAGCAGGTCGCGCAGATTGATCGGCTTGGTGACGTAATGGTCGCCGGCGATCTCGAGGCCGAGGATGCGATCGACGTCGGTGTCGCGGCGCGTCACGAAGATGATGCCCGCGTTGCTGGTCGCCTGGATCTCCTTGGCGAGCTCGAAGCCGTCGCCGTCAGGCAACTGCACGTCGAGGAAGACGAGATCGGTGCGCGAGCGCAGCGCCTGGCGGCATTCCGCGCAGGAGCCGGCGCCGACCACGTCGAAATTGTTCTCGTTGAAATAGCCGACCAGCATCGTCCGCGTCACGGGATCGTCTTCGACGACGATCAGCCGCTCGCGGCCGGCAGGCCTCAATTCCTGACGTGCGGAATCAACCACGTTGTTGGATGTCCTGTGTGCTTGTGGCGCGGCTTGAAAGTTCAAGTCGTCGCGCAGCGCACTGTCCTGTGAACGACCATTCACGACTTATTCGAGCCCCCGAAATTGCCTGCTGGAATACTAGGCGTGTTGTGCTGCCCGAACAATATTGGTCATGGTATTGGCGTATTAAGTATGAATTGGCCCACAATTCTCATCGCGCGCATCATTGTGCCGGCGTGGCTCGTGCAAGCGCCGGCCGGCCCCCTCGACGCCGCCGATCCCGTAAATTCGGCATCGGACTCAACCGCTGGTTAACGTAAAGAAAGGCTTCTGCTTCGGAAAAGCCGGTCGCGTCTCTATGGTCTCCGCTTGCAGATGCGAAACCACGGAGCAGGCGTGATGCAGGGGCAGGCCCGGTTGGCCGCCGAACGACCCGAGCAAGGTACAACGCCTTTCGGTCGTTCGCACACGCTCGACGTCCTGCGCGGCATGGCCATCGTCGGCGTGATGGCGATCCACGTCTCACAGTCTTTTCCATCAAGGATCCACGCCATCGACTTCGCCTTCATGTGCGGCTGGACCGGCGTCAACGTATTCTACTTCGTCAGCGCCATGACGATGTGCCTGATGTGGACGCAGCGCACCGAAACCGACCCGACGCGCAAATTCTACATCCGGCGTGCCTTGCGAATCGCGCCGCTGTTCTGGCTCGCGATCCCGCTCTACCTGCTCGTCAACGGCACGGGGCCGAGCTACAACGCGCCCCACGGCATCGGGCCGCTCCAGGTGATCCTGACCGCGACGTTCCTGCACGGCTTCTGGCCGGACAGCGTCAACAGCGTCGTGCCGGGCGACTGGTCGATCGCGGCGGAAATGACGTTCTATCTCGTCTTCCCCTTGGTGATCACGGCCTTCGGATCGCGCCGCCATCTCTATCTTGCGCTCGCGATCGTGCTGCATCTCGTCAATGTCTGCCTGTTCAAGCCGTGGGCGTTCGCGCTGTTCTCGGCCTATTACGGGCCCGGCCACGAGGCCTTTGTCTGGAATGCGCTGCACATCAGCTTCCTGAACCAGTTGCCGGTCTTCCTCGTGGGATGCGCGCTGTTCTTCTCGCTGCGCGACGGCTTTGCGAAGTCGGACGCCGCGATCTTCGCCGTCTTCATCGCGCTCGCCTTCATCGCCGACCGCGCGACCGGCTCGCATGAATTCAACTACCTGATGATCAACCTCGTGCTCGGCGCGCTGGTTGCCGGTTGCATCCGCCTCGCGATCCGCTGCCGGCCGATCGAGACGCTCGGTCGCAACTCCTATTCGATGTACCTGTCGCACTTCGCGGTGATCTACGGCCTGCGCCAGGTCTGGCCGCTTGCGGACGGACTGGTCTCGCTGCTGATCGCCTATGCCGTCACCGCCGCGCTCAGCTATCTCGTCGCGCGCGCGACCTGGCATCTGGTCGAGCGGCGCGCGCAGGATCTTGCGCATCGCCTGACGTCCGCGGGATCGGACCGCTCGCCGATCCGGCCGACCATCGCTGCCACTGCGGCCGGTCTGCCCTAACGCGCGACTTGTCTAGCTGTCGCCTTCGAATCTAAAATACGCCACGAAAGATCTTCAGACACGCCGGGGCGGCGTGATCAGGTCGACCGGCTTCACGCTGGAGTAGGCGCCATGGAAGTCATACTGCTCGGCACCGGCGGCCCACGCCCGGACCCGCGCCGCATGGCGACGACCACGCTGATCAGGCTCGGCGAGGAGAATATCCTGTTCGACGCGGGCCGCGGCGTCATGGTGCAGCTCCACAAAGCCGGCGTGCCGCTCGGCGCCATCAACACGGTCTTTCTCACCCATCACCACTTCGACCACATCGGCGACCTCTACGATGTGATGTTGAATTCATGGATGCATGGGCGCAAGGACGATCTGCGCATATACGGTCCGCCCGACACCGAACGGCTCGTCAACACGCTGATCACACAGGTCTACGACAAGGACATCGCCTGGCGGGATCAGGGCGAGCCGACTTTTGGCGGCTGGAAACCGGTCGTCGCGACGGACATCATTCCCGGCCCCGTCCTCGACACCGGTCGCTGGAAGATCAGCGCCGAGCTCGTCTCACATGGCGACGGTCTCGACATGTCGCCGGCATTTCTCGCGCGCTGGATGTGTCTCGGCTTCCGCTTCGAAGCCGAGGGCAAGGTCATAGCGATCTCCGGCGACACGGTCCCCTGCCCCGGTCTCGAGCGGCTGGCACAGGGAGCCGACCTGCTGGTCCAGTGCTGCTTTCTCGCGACGCCTGAGATCACCAACGATCACTTCCGCCGGCTCGCGAAATACACGCTCGCCTGCGGCGATACGGTCGGCAAGGTCGCCGCCAAGGCCGGCGTCAAGAAGCTCGCGCTGACCCATCACCGGCCGCGCACTGACGATTCCATGCTGAACGCACTTCTCGCGGACGTCCGCCGAGACTACGCGGGTCCCGTCGTGCTCGGCGAGGACCTCACGCGGATCGAGGTCTGAGAGCCACAGGCACGCGAAGGCCGGCTTCAGGACGACCCGACCTCGATCCGGTACGACAGGTCTTCGTTCGCGCCGGCCGCGATGTGCATCAGACCCGGCTTGTCGCTGAACTCGCCATCGAAACCGACGGGACTGGCATAGCCGCGCCAGGGCTCGATGCAGAGGAACGGCGCACCTGTCGGTTTCGACCAGACGCCGAGTTCGCGAAAGCCGCGCCACGACATTTTGAGCCAGGGCCCGGCCCCCTGCCCGGCCGCATAGCGGACCGCATGGCTGTTGACGGGATCGAGGATGACGGCGTCATTGGTGAACAGGGATTCCGACAAGGGAAGCACGGTGCCTCGGACGGGGCTCGGATCCGTTGCCGCGAGCAGGAGTCCGCCCTCGACACGGCGAACCGGAGACGGCTCCTCGTTCGTGAACGTCAGCGCGTAGCTCTCTTTCGACATTCCAGGCTGAAGCGGCCAGTTGAAGGCGGGATGGCCGCCGAGCGACACCGGCAATGTCTCCTTGCCGGTGTTCACCACCGTGAGCGAGAGATCGAGACCGGCGTCGTCGATCGCATAGGTGGCCGTCAGGCGAAATGCGAACGGATAGAGTGCGCGCGTTGTCTCGCTGTCTTCGAGCGCTAGCGTGCAACGGTTCTCGCCGCGCTCTACCCACGCGAACCGGCTGTCGCGCGCAAAACCGTGCTGGGTCATCCGGTAGGTCTTGCCCCGGTGCCGCATTTCGTCATTGGCGAGACGTCCGACGATCGGAAACAGCAGCGGCGCGTGGCGTGGCCAGGCCGGCCCCGCCTGCCAGACAAATTCGACACCGCCGTCGTCCTTCAGCGAGCACAGCTCGGCGCCGTGTGCCTTGATGGTCGCGGTGAGCCCGCCACTGCGGATCGTGTGCGTGTCGTCGGTCATGACAATCTCCATCGCGGCAACGAGGCCAAACGCGGCGACCTGATGCGACCGGATCATATCGCATCAAAAACGATTCCGCCCGCCCCAGGATGAGGCGGGCGAACCCGAACTTCAAACGACTAGCTTAAGCCTGGGACGATCGCCCGATGCTCTCGTAGGTGAAGCCGGCGGCTTGCATCTCTTCGGGCGGGTAGATGTTGCGGAGATCGACCACGACGGGCTGGGTCATGGCCGCCTTCAGCCGGCCGAGATCGAGCGCGCGGAACTGCACCCATTCGGTGACGATGACGAGCGCATCGGCGCCTTGCGCGCAGGAATAGGCGTCCTCGCAATAGGTGATGTTCGGCAGCTCGCCCTTGGCCTGCTCCATGCCGACGGGATCGAA
>NZ_JCAMOP010000043.1:0-72062 GCF_059512345.1 Bradyrhizobium sp. Unk1 | reverse complement strand
CTGCCAAGGACAAGAAATCATCCTATTTCGATGTTCGAATACAAAACGCCGCTTCGGGAAACCGAGGCGGCGTTTTTGTTTGTGTTGTCGTCTTCGGCAACAGCGGCGCCGAGCCTCATCCCATGAGACAGAACACGTTGACGCCGAAATAATCCGGCGTTGCGCTGTCGCTGGAACGTGTAGATCCCGCGGCGCGAGCAGAAGACATGGCTTCGCGCGGTGCGTCTTCCATTCGTAGACCGAGAGCAGATCCTCGCCGCTTTCAATGATGAGCGCGCTCTCGCGCACCTTCGTCATCGGCGCATTTTTCTGCCGGCAGAGTGATCAGTCGCAGGTCGTGATGTCAGGTGATTCCTGACACCAGGCTGAACGCCACCGCGCCGCAAATGGCAGCCGCCTCGAGAGGCGGCAAGCAGATCGATTCCATGCAGAACAATGTTTGGTGATCGCGGGAGTCACCACAGGGTTGTGATCATTCAGCCATGATCGGCCCTTAGCAGACGCAAGCGGAGTTCATGCGCAGTTCATTCCAGGCTCCCTAGTTTTTCCGTCGTCGAGACCTTCGATCGCCAAGACGTTCCACTGCCAAGACCTTCCGCTGACAACACCAACCATCCCTTTCAGGAGGAGACTCCCATGCCAGCATTGCTTCGTCCCGCCCTCACCGCGTTCGGCGTCGCGTGCCTTCTGTCCGCCGCATCGCTTGCCTCCTCCGGCACCGCGTTCGCGCAAGCCAAGCAGGCAGCGCCTGCTCCGCAGGCCGCGCCGGCGCAGGCGCCTAGCCTCAAGCAGATCGCGCTGACCGACAAGCAGCTCGACGGTGTGCTCGCCGCGCAGAAGGACATGGATGCGATCACGGAGAAGCTGCCGGAGAACACCGCGCCCGACCAGAAGGTGATCGGCCAGCTCGACGGCGTCGCCAAGAAGAACGGCTTTGCCGGCTATGACGATTACAACAACGTCGTCGACAACATCAGCCTCGTGCTCGGCGGCTTCGATCCCGCGACCAAGAAATATGTCGGCACCGAAGCCGTCATCAAGGCGCAGATCGCGCAGATCCAGGGCGACAAGAAGATGCCGGCCAAGGACAAGAAGGAAGCGCTCGACGAGCTCAACGAAGCGCTGAAGACGCCGGCGCCGCAGGTCGAGAACAAGGCCAACATCGATCTCGTCGGCAAGTACTACGACAAGCTGGTTGCCGCGTTGGGGGATGATCAGAATTGAGCGCTATTACGGAAAGCGCGCCCGCCACACCCACCGCTGTCCTGCCCCGGCTTGACCGGGGCATCCAGTACGCCGCAGCGGATGTGGTGACAGCGTGCTCTCCAATATCGGCCTCTGGAATACTGGATCGCCCGGTCAAGCCGGGCGATGACAGCTTTGGTATCGCTCCCGTCATTGCTCTACAAAAAGCCCCGGAGACATCTCCGGGGCTTTCGTCGTTTTCAGACGCCGTGAACCGTCGCTACGTCCGTGTCCGCATCCGCATCATGAAGCTGTCGTAGCTCAGCTCGGCGACCTGCATCCACGCCAGCGACTCGTTCCTGAACGCCGACAGGCTCGTGTACATCTTGTTGAAGTGCGGATTGGTCTTGCTGAGATCGGCGTAGATCTCGTTGGCGGCGTTGTAGCAGGCCTCCAGCACTTCCTGCGGGAACGGCTTCAGGATCGCACCGGCCACCAGCAGACGCTTCAACGCAGGCGGGTTGACGAAGTCGTATTTGCCGGTGACCCAGGTGAAGGTATCGCGTGAGGCCATCTCGACCACGGATTGATAGTGCTTCGGCAGCGCGTTCCATTTGTCGCGATTTATGACGTTGTGGCCCTGGCCTGTGCCTTCCCACCAGCCCGGATAGTAATAGTATTTTGCGACCTTCACGAAGCCGAGCTTCTCGTCGTCATAGGGGCCGACCCATTCGGCGGCGTCGATCGTGCCTTTCTCCAGCGCCGGATAGATGTCGCCGCCTGCGATCTGCTGCGGCACGCCGCCGACCTTGGCGATGATCGTGCCGGCGAAGCCGCCGACGCGGAATTTCAATCCCCTGAAATCCTCCATCGACTTGATCTCCTTCCGGAACCAGCCGCCCATCTGGGCGCCGGTCGAACCGGTGGGAATGCCGAGCGCGTTGTATTCCTTCAGCAGGTCGTTGAGCATCTCGGTGCCGCCGCCGAACAGAAGCCAGGAGATATGCGCCCGCGTGTTCAGTCCGAACGGCAGCGAGGTGCCGAAGGTGAAGGCGGGGTTCTTGCCCCAATAATAATACAGCGCCGTGTTGCCCATCTCGACCGTGCCGTTCGACACCGCGTCGAGCACCTGCAGGCCCGGCACGATCTCGCCGGATGCGAACGGCTGGATCTGGAATTTGTTGTCGGTGGCGTCAGCCACGCGCTTGCAGAAATATTCGCAGCCGCCGTAGAGCGTATCGAGCGCCTTGGGCCAGCTCGCGGCGAGCCGCCATCTCACCTCCGGCGAAGATTGCGCGATGGCCGGCGCAGCAACCGCTGTGCTTGCCGCCAGGCCAGCGCCTGTCACTTTCAGAAATTCACGACGTTTCATGCGTATCCCTCCGTTGTGCCGATTGCTCGACTAAGGGAACGATCTTCGTGTCGTCTTTTGCTTCGCCGAGAACCGAACTTGTCTTTGGTGAAGGTGTGAGCGTGTCCGACGGCCCTTCAGGGCTCTTTGTGGATCCCGTACGTTGCGGTTCCGGCCATCAGGATGACCGGTCGCCTTGCGATAATCAAGCGTCGTCGGGACGCTCGCAGTTGCGAGGCCGATCGGGACAACCAGCCTTGGTCCGAAACAGGAACCAAACTACGTAAAACCCCGGAGATGGCAGCATCTCCGGGGCTTCTCCGTCCTTTAGTCGTGTGAGCCGTTCAGTGCCTCACGTCTTGGTCCGCATCCGCGCCATGAAGCTGTCGTAGCTCAGCTCGGCCACCTGCGTCCAAGGCAACGAGTCATTCTTAAAGGCAGTCATGCTTGCATACATCTTGCCGAAATGCGGATTGGTCTTGGACAGGTCCGCATAGATCTCGTTGGCCTGGGTGTAGCAGGCCTCGAGCACGTCCTGCGGGAAGCCCCTGAGGATCGCGCCGTTCACGATCAGCCGCTTCAGCGCCGGAGCATTCACCGCGTCGTACTTGCCGGTGATCCAGGTGAAGGTGTCGCGTGACGCCGCGTCGATCGCCGCCTTGTAGTGTTTGGGCAGCGCGTTCCACTTCTCGATGTTCATGATGTTGTGGCCCTGGCTCGTGCCTTCCCACCAGCCGGGATAGTAGTAGTACTTCGCGACCTTGGCGAAGCCGAGCTTCTCGTCGTCATAGGGACCGACCCACTCCGCCGCGTCGATGGTGCCTTTCTCCAGCGCCGGATAGATGTCGCCGCCGGCGAGCTGCTGCGGCACGCAGCCGAGCTTGGCGAGGATCGTGCCGGCAAAGCCGCCGATGCGCATCTTCAAGCCCTTGAGGTCGTCGACCGTCTTGATCTCCTTCCTGAACCAGCCGCCCATCTGCGCGCCGGTCGATCCGGTCGGGATGCCGTAGACGTTGTGCTCTTTCAGGAGGTCGTTGACGAGATCCTGTCCGCCGCCCCACAGCAACCAGGAAATCTGCTGGCGCGTGTTCAAGCCGAACGGGAGGGCAGTTGCGAACGTGAATGCGGGGTTCTTGCCCCAATAATAATAAAGCGCGGTATTGCCGATCTCGACCGTGCCGTTCGACACGGCGTCGAGCACCTGCAGGCCCGGGACGATCTCGCCCGCCGCAAAAGGCTGTATCTGGAATTTGTTGTCGGTAATGTCGGCGACCTGCTTGCAGAAATATTCGCAGCCGCCATAGAGCGTATCGAGGGCTTTCGGCCAGCTCGTGGCGTAGCGCCACCTGACCTCGGGCGACGACTGCGCGATCGCGGGCGCAGCCACTGCTGTGCTCGCGGCCAGGCCGACGCCTGTCACCTTCAGAAAATCACGACGTTTCATGCGCATCCCTTCCATTGCGTCGATGCATCGACCAGGGAACGATCTTGCTGTCGTCTTGTCTTCGTCGAGGATCGACGTTCTCTTGTTGAGATTTGTTTGAGCGTTTCCGAATGGCCCTGATGGGCTCTTGTTGCTGGAAGCCGAGCGTTGCGGTTCCGTCAGCAAGGATGACCGGACGCCCTACGATAATCAAGTCTGATGCCTTCCTCGCAAGTGCGAACGCGGGCCAGACGCAAGTCGGAACCGTCAGCGATCTGCTACTCGATTAGGCAATGACAAGGGAGGCTGGCGCATGACGGGCAAAAAGGTCGTGGTCGCTGGGGCAACCGGTCTGGTCGGCAACGCCGCGTTGCGACACTTCGGCACATCCAGCCCTTGCGAGGTCATCGCGCTGTCACGGCGCAAGCCGCGCGACCTCTACGGAGCCCGCCACGTCCCGATCGACCTTACCAGCGAAGCCGATTGCCGCCGTGCCGCAGCCGAGCTTCAGGGCGCCACCCACCTGATCTACGCCGCGCTCTACGAGGCGCCGCAGCTCGTCGATGGTTGGCGCGACCCGCAGCAGATCAAGACCAACGATTTAATGCTGCGCAATTTGATGGCCGCGCTCGAGCCGGTCGCGCCGGACCTCAAGCATGTCGCCTTGCTGCAAGGCACCAAGGCCTATGGCGTTCACGTCCGCCCCCTGACGGTGCCGGCGCGCGAAGGCCGCTCCGAGATGTACGAGCAGCCCAACTTTTACTGGGCGCAGGAAAATTTCCTGCGCGAGCTCCAGCGCGGCAAGGCTCACAAGGAAAAGGCCTGGCACTGGAGCATCTTGCGCCCCGTTCTCATCGTCGGCCTCGCCATGGGTGGCGCCATGGATCTGATCCCGCCGCTCGGCGTCTATGCCGCGATGCTGCGTGAGCAGGGCAGGCCGCTCGATTTTCCCGGCGGCGCCGCGCGGGTGGCGCAGGCCGTCGACGTCGATCTCCTCGCGCGCGCAATCGCCTGGTCGGGCGAGGCCAAGGCGGCGCAGAACGAAGCGTTCAACGTCACCAATGGCGATGTCTTCACCTGGGAAAACATCTGGCCCGCGGTGGCCGACGCGCTGGAGATGAAGCCCGGCAAGCCGATCCCGCTATCGCTCGCCAAGGAGTTTCCCAATTGGGTCTCTTCTTGGGACGCGTTGCGACGCAAGCATGACCTCATGTCGCCGGACCTCGCCGACTTCGTCGGCCTGTCGTT
The DNA here is from genome assembly GCF_059512345.1 of Bradyrhizobium sp. Unk1. Taxonomy (NCBI): domain Bacteria; kingdom Pseudomonadati; phylum Pseudomonadota; class Alphaproteobacteria; order Hyphomicrobiales; family Nitrobacteraceae; genus Bradyrhizobium; species Bradyrhizobium sp. Unk1. The sequence goes on along the minus strand of NZ_JCAMOP010000043.1, from coordinate 66,855 downwards.
CCAGTACGCCGATTACAGCATGCGCTACGGCCAGACCGAGCCCGGTCCGCCCTCGATCGTCTCGACCGTGAAGATCAACCGCGCGGGGTTCACCGAGATGATGGACACCGAGGATATGTTTCGGAAGTGGTTCAAGCAAGCCAAAGAGAGCCGGCTGCTTCCATAGAGATCGCTACTACGAAGGCAGTGCGCTCCCTCTCCCGCTTGCAGGGCCGGAGGTCGGGGCCGTTCCTACATCCAGTCGTGCACCCACCGCGTGACCTGGATGCTGATTTCGGCGAGAGCCACAAAGCCAGCACGAAACAGGCGGCCCTTTGGGGCCGCCTGAGCTGTTTAACGTCAGAGCAGATGACCTACTGGCAGAGATGCTGGAGGCCGTCGCTACCCTTGAAATAGGTGCCGGGCCGGCAGACGATGCCGTTGCGGGCAGCATACGTACTCCAGCTGCCGTTCCAGCCCATCTCGCCGTACGACATGCCGGGCGACATGGCGTAGGAATTGCCCCAGCTGCCGACAGTCGCGTCCGCCGCTGCCGGCTGGCGATATACCGTTCGCCGAGTTGATGGTCGAACTCGATAGTCGGGGGTGGTCCCCGTTCCAAGACCCGTGCAGCTGGCGAATTCAGCTTGGCATGCGTCCGGATTAGAGTTGTACCACTGCGCCTGTGCAGCAGAGCTGGACAGGGCAGATGCCACAACAACGACCGCACCAAGAATTTTCAGATTTATCATGGATTGCTCCTTACGGTTGGACCGTGGTGCAAGATGCCACGTGTGTCAGTATCCGGTTTTTTTGCGCGCGGAGTATCAAATCGACGTGAAACACGCTGGGCGAGTACGACAGAACGAGTATCCCCGCGCCATCCCTTGCCACCACCCTGACACTGCTTGGCCTGATCATTGGCTTCTCCAGGCGATCAATCGATATGACCAGCGCAAGAATTTCGAGGAGACTGAAGCCAACGCCATCGTGGTCGAATAGGACGCAACCTGCTGCAATCATAAGCCGCACACGAGCGGGACATAGCGCGGGCTGCGGCCGATGCCGGCTTTTGATCGCGAAGCCGAACTCATGGTTCAACATTCACCGCTTTGGCATAGCTCCACTTCATCTATAATTCTCTTCCGTGGATCAGCTACAGGAGGCAAGAATGAAGCGATCAATTGCCTTGTCAGCGTCGCTAATTATTGGCTTCTCAGTTGGAAGCAATGCAGGCGCGAGTGCTGCAACTTACTGCCGACACGTTGGCTATCCCGCCAATTGTCTCGTTCGGACCGGCGGCATGGTCGCGCCAACCCGTGATGTTCGCGGAATGCCACCATCAATTGATGCGGGCCCGAGCGGCGTTATAAGGCAGGACTTGTTCGCAAGGAATAATCCGAACAATTTGCGATCTGATTGGCCCGGTCCACCCGCTCAACCGGGGCAGTTCTAGCCGCTATTTCGCGAATGCCGTCTCCATCACCTTTCGCGTCTTGATCGTCTCGTTGTTCGCATCGAACTCGACGTCGCTCCAGCGCACGATTTCGCCATGGGCGACGTCGTGCTTCAACTTGAGGCGATGCGCGAGACCGATCGGCAGGGCACCTGCCTTCAGGCTCGCGGCTGCCGGCACCAGCTTGCCCCACACGGTGTCGCCGCCTTCGCCGTCCAGCATCTCGCCGGCGCGCAAGTTCCGCTTGGCCACGGCGGCGACGTCGCCGCGGAAGCCATAGGGCTGGCCGGTCGGCTCGCCCCGTAGCGCCGCCGACAGGATAGAGATGTTCAGCTCGAGCCCGATCAGGTGGTACGGCTTGTACATCGCGGCGAAGCGTCCGCTGCCGTCGGTCTTCAGGCCGTATTGCCTGAAGCAATCGGCGGCATAATCGTTCGGCGCCTCCAGCACGACATAGACGCCCCAACGCAAATCGCGAAACACCGGCCGGCCGTCGCGCTCGAGTGACGACACCACCTCCACCACGCCCGACCGCTCCAGCACGCCGCCCTTGTCGCTCGGGCGCATGACATGCGGCAAATCGTCGACGCCGCAGGGTGGAAACAGCAAACCGCTCGCGGGTACGTCGAGCGCACAGGCATTGGCGATCGCGGCCATCTCGATCGCGGATTTGGTGCCGTCGAGGAAGGAGTTGAACATCTGCGGATTCATGCCGGCCGACTGCGCCTCGCCCGCGGTGAGACCATAGTGCTGCCAGACGCCGTCAGGCGTCACGTCGTGATAGGCCGGCAGATACTTCGTGCCCTTGCCGGCCGCGACCACGCGAAAACCGGTGGCGCGGGCCCAGTCGACCATCTCCGCCGTCAGCGCCGGCTGGTCGCCATAGGCGAGCGAATAGACCACGCCCGCCTTGCGCGCTTCCTCGGCAAGCAGCGGGCCTGCCAGCACGTCGGCCTCGACATTGACCATCACGATATGCTTGCCCGCCGCGATCGCAGCGCGCGCGTGCTTGATGCCGACCGCGGGATTGCCGGTTGCTTCAACGACGACATCCATCGCACCGCCCGCAATGGCGCGCGCGCCGTCGTCGGTAAACACGGTGGCTGCGATGCGCGCCGCATCCCAGCCCACGGTGCGGCACGCTTCGCGGGCACGGTCGCGGTCGATGTCGACGATGATGGGCACTTCCAGCCCCGGCGTGTGCGGCACCTGCGCCAGAAACATCGAGCCGAACTTGCCGGCGCCGATCAGCGCGACACGGACAGGCTTGCCGGCGGACGCGCGGGCCTGGAGGAGGCGGAAGAGGTTCATGGGGATGTCCTGCGAAACTATCGTGTCCCGGACGCGCTGCAACGCGTAGCGTTGCTGCGCAGAGCCGGGACCCAGAAAGAAAACCATCCGTGGGGCATGAGCCCCGGCTCAGCAGCGCATCACTGACGTGCTGCGCTGCGTCTGGGGCACGAGACCCGTCTACTCCGCCGCCTGCCTCGGTGCTCGTGCAAGCCGCACCAAGGCATCATCGTCCACCGTCTTGATCGGCGCAAAATCGCGATGCGCGATGTACTCTGGCCGCGTCGGTGTGCGAATGTAGTTCGAGACCGCGTTCAGCGTCAGGTACACGATCTTGCGCGGGTAGGGCGTGATGTTGCCGGCCGAGCCATGCACGAGATTGCCGTGGAACATCAGCATGCCGCCCGGTTTGCCGGTCGGCGCCACGATGCCGCCCTGCTTGACCAGCCGCGTCACGGTCTCCTCGTCCAGCGTCCACAGCGGGTAGGACGTCGTCGCAAGGTCATGGGAGGCCTGGAGATCGCCGGCATTCTGGCTCTGCGGCACCAGCATCAGCGGGCCATTGATCGGCATCACCTCGTCGAGGAAGATCGCGATGTTCATCGCGCGCGGCTCCGGCATGCCGTCGTCGCGCTTCCACGTGCCGTAATCCTGGTGCCACTGCCAGACGTCGCCCGTGAAGGCCGATTTCGCGTTGATCTTGAACTGGTGCATGTAGACCGGCTCGCCGAACAATTGCTCGACCGGGTCGATCATGCGCGGATGCGCGCCCAGAATGCCGAAGGCCTCGTTGTAGAGATGCGCGGCAAAGGCCGTGCGCGGCGCGCCGCTCTTCTCGCGCCAGACCTCGGGCCGGTTGGCATCATAAATGCCGACCGCCTCGCGCGCGAGGAAGTCGACCTCCTCCTGGTTGAACAATTCGGGGAGGAACAGCCAGCCCTCGCGATGGAAGAACTCCAATTGTGCCTCGGACAGTTTCATGGATCGTCCTCCTGTTTTGCTTATTTGTTTTCTCTTTCGTCATGGCCGGGCTTGACGGCGTGCGCCAACAGCTACGCCGCCGCCTCGTCCGTCGCCTTCAATCTCTCCTCGGTCATCCGTCCCGCCGTCTGCGCATGCGCCAGCGCCGCGCGCTCGGCGGCTTTCGCATCGCCGGCGAGAATGTGTCCGGCAATCGTCGCATGCTCGGCCCATGCGCTGTCGCGATAATCGAGCTCGGAGAGCACCGTCGCCATCGAGCGGCGCATATGCGGCCATTGCGGCGCGATCGTCTCCTCGATCACGGGATTGCCCGCGAGCTGATAGATCGCGCGGTGAAAATCGACGTCGAGCACGATCAGCTCGGCGAGCGACGTCTTGCGGTCGATGCGGCGTCCGGCGGCGAGGGCTGCGTCCAGCCGCGCGCGTCCCGCCGCGTCGCTTGCTGCGCGCCGAGCGGCGAGCCGGGCGGCCAGCGCGTCGATGGCGCCGCGCACCTCGTAGAGCTGGCGGATGCGCGAGGGGTCGAGTTGGGTGACTTCAAAGCCGCGCCGGCCGCTCTCGGCGACGAGTCCCTGCCGGTGCAACAAATGCAGCGCATGCGACACCGGCTGGCGTGACACGCCGAGCTTGTCGGCGAGTTCGTTCTGCCGGATGCGCTGGCCGGGCTGAAGGGTGCGGTCGGAGATCGCTTCCAGGATCCGCGCATAGACCTGGTCGATCAGGTTCGGGAGCGGGTCGAGAGGGATCACGCCGGCAACTCCGAGATACAAAGTGGGAATACGGAATTCCGTATTCGAAGGTATCGCAGGAGGGGAAGGGCGTCAAGGCAGGCCTCACGCCGTCGTTTTTTGACCCACTAAGCCATTGATATCGCTAGGGCCGTCTACTGTGCATGGGGTTGTTTTCGCCAAAATGGCTTGGCCGGCCCCGGCGCCTATTTCTTCTTGCCCTGCTCGATCAGCATCCGGCTCATCAGATAGAGCCGCGGCACGATCGAGTTGGTGTCGATGAATTCGTCCCGCGCGTGATAGCCGAAGCCGGCGAGGCCAAAGCTCTCGACCACCACCGCCTTGCCGCTGCGGTTGGCATAGCCGGCGTCGGTGGCGCCGCCGGTCATCTCGGCGATGTCGAGCTTGCGGTCGATCTCGGCATAGATCGCCTGCCCCTCCTGCGCGAGCGCGCGGCCGCGATCGCTGGCGACGAAGGGCGGGCGGCCCGCAATGATCGTCACCGTGGTTTCGGTGTCGGGCACGAACTTGTCCTTCACCTTCGCGTCGAGCGCCGCCTGCAATTTGGCGATGCCATCGGGGATGGTCAGGCGGATGTCGGCGCCGGCCTCGGCCTTTTCCGGAATCTGGTTGCGCACCGTGCCGGCCTGCGCCGTGGTCCAGTTGAGCTGCGTGCCCGGGATCGACTTCGCGACGTCCTTCGTCTGCTGCAATTGGTGCGCGAGCTCGATCAGCGCGTTGCGGCCGAGATCGGGCGCGGCGCCGGCATGCGAGGCGCGACCCTTCACCTCCATTTTCGCCGTCGCAGTGCCGCTCGCCCCGAGCAGCAGCCCGTCATTCCTGGCGATCGGCGCGGCCACCGTCGGTTCGCAGGAGAGCACGACGTCGTGCTGGTCGGCGAGCTCGGCGATGATCTCGCCCGACCCGATCGAGCCGACCTCTTCATCCGGATTGAAGGACACGGTGAGCCTGGCGTAGTCCTGCCACCCGGCGTCCTTCAGGATCTTGAGCGCATGCAGAACCACGGCGATGCCGCCCTTGTCGTCGGCGATGCCGGGGCCGTAGATGCGGTTGCCGTCGACACGGTACGGCTCGCTTGCGAGAATGCCGCGCTGATAGACCGTGTCCATATGCGCGATCAGCATCAGCTTTCGCGACCCGGTGCCCTGGAAGGTGGCGATCACCATGTCGGCGCCCGTACCCGCGGTGGTCTTGCGCCGCTCGATGGTGGCGCCCATCGCCTTCAGACGCGCTTCGGTGAAGTCGGCGATCTTCTTCAGGCCCTCGGCATCGCCGCTGCCGCTCTCGATCATCACCATGTCGCGCAGGGTCTCGATCAGCGGCGCCTTCTCCTGCTCGGCCGCGGCCTTGAGCTTCTCGTCGGCGGCCGCAAGCGCGATGGTGCTGCCGGCGGCGAGGCCGAGCAGGGACAAAGCGAGCAGGGGGATGAAGCGGGCTGTCATGGAATCGTCCTTTCGCGTCTTGAGCGCACCGCGCGCGATTGGACTTCAGCGTAACATCCGGGCTGTCCGGATGCCACGTCCCGCTAGCGCTCCAGCACCTCCACCTCCATCGTCGCGATCTGGTCCGCATCGGCCACCGCCTCGATCCCCGCGATCCGGTCGCCGTCGAACGTCACGCGCAGCGCGATGCGCAGACGTCCGCCGAAGATGACGGCGACGCCGATCTCGCCATCGACCAGCGCCGTCCGCGCCGCCTGCGCACGGCCCTTGTAGATCTGTGCGACCGCATCCGCGCCGCGGATCTCCGGCAGCGTGCCGAGCCGCACCGCAGCCTGGTCGGCACGGAACACGACGTCGGGATCGAGCAGGGCCAGCAGGCCCTCGAAATTGCCCTCGCGCGATGCCTTCAGGAAGGCATCGACGATCGTGCGCTGGTGCGAGATGTCCGTCTCAGGCACCGGCGCGCCCTGAACACGGCGTCGTGCGCGGCTCGCCAGCTGCCGCGAGGCGTCGACCGAGCGTCCGACGATCGGCGCGATCTCCTCGAACGGGACTGCGAACATGTCGTGCAGCACGAAGGCGAGCCGCTCCGCCGGCTGCAATGTCTCGAGCACGACGAGAAGGGCCGCGCCGACGGAATCAGCCATCTCCGCCTCGCGCTCGCGCGTCTCGTCGACAGGTTCGGGCACATGCGGGCCCATCGGGTCCTCGCGGCGCGACTTTCGTGCACGCAGCATGTCGAGGCAGATGCGCGCGACCACGGTGGTCAGCCAGCCGCGCAGGTTCGCGACATCGGACGTGTCGTAGCGGCTGACCCGCAGCCAGGCCTCCTGCACGGCGTCGTCGACCTCGGCGCGGGAACCCAGCATCCGGTAGGCGACCGCGCGCAAATGGTCCCTGCTGGCCTCGAACTGGTGGCTGAGAGAATTTTCTTCAAAGTTTTTTTGGCTCATCGGTCACATTCCCTCGTCGCGATCCGTCATCCCCATGACGAAGCCAATCCGGCCGATGTGACCGGAACCGTCGAAATTTTTCAAACGGAGACGCAAGATGATGCACGCCCGCATGAATCACCCGGTCATGGTCCTGCCGGAGGCCATGAATGTCCTTCAGTCCCTTGGCAATTTGACCAAGCAGGGCCTGCCGGAAAAGCTCCTGGAACTGGTGCACCTGCGCGCCAGCCAGATCAATGGCTGCAGCGTCTGCGTCGACATGCATCCGAAGATCGCCCGCAAGCTAGGTGAGACCGACGAGCGCCTGTTCGCCGTGTCGGCCTGGCGCGATGCGCCCTATTTCAGCGACGCCGAACGCGCCGCGCTGGCGCTGACCGAAGCCGTCACGCGCCTCGCCGATCGCGAGGACCCGGTGTCGGATGCGATCTGGAACGAGGCCGCCAAGCATTTCGACGAGCGCGAGCTCGCAACCTTGATCCTCTCGATCGCGACCATCAACGTCTGGAACCGCCTGAACGCGACGATCAAGATGCCGGTCGGTGTTTGGAAGGTGTGAGGCTCTTTTTCCTCTCCCCGCACGCGGGGAGAGGCGAAGAAGCTACTCCGCCAGAAACCTGTTCACGACCTCGCCGAACTCAAGCGGCGCCTGCTCGAACATCCAGTGGCCGGCATTCGGGATCACCGCCGTCTTGCTGCCGGCGATGTGCTCGGCCAGCACGCGCCACATCACCGAGAGGCTGCCGGTCGTCGCGCCGCCGCCGATCAGCAGCGTCGGCGTCCTGATCGCCTGCGCATCAGCGAGCGTGTAGGGCCGGCGCTGCTCGTTGATCTGGCCGAGGAAGGTGAGCGTGTTATCGCGCAGTTGCTGCTTCGCCGCCGCCGGCACGCGCCGCCACGAGCCGTCGCCTTCGATGCCCTCGTAGAAATTCTGCAGCGCGCCGTCGAGATCGCCGGCGCGGATCATCTCGACCGAGCGTATCGTCTTCGCAGCGAGCGGCGGATGCGCGGGCGTGCCTTCGGGCACCGGCAGGCTGGCATCGAGATCGCCGCCCGGCTCGGCCAGCACCAACTTGCGCAGCAGGTCAGGCCGCGCTTGCGCGACGCGAAACGCGATGTGGCCGCCGCGCGAATGGCCCATCAGGTCGACCGGTCCGGGTTTGACCTGCTCGATGAAGGCGATCGTGTCTGCGACGTGTTGCGCCATCTTGTAGTCGTCACCGACGGCGTCCCAATGCTCGGGGAAGAAGTGCCGCAGGCTGACCGAGATCACGCGATGCGCCTTCGACAGCGGGCCGAGCACTGAATACCAGGTGCGGAAATCACCCAACGTGCCGTGGACGCAGACGAGCGGCAGGCCCTTGCCGACTTCGAGATAGGCCATGTCGTAACCGTTGACGCGAAAGCTCTGCATGATCAGCTCGCCAGAAAGTCCAGAACCAGTTCGGAGTATTTTTGCGGCGCCTGCTCGAACATCGGATGGGTTGCGTTCGGGATGATCGCCGTTTTCGAGTAGGGCACGTGCGCAGCGAGCGCATGCAGCACCTTTGGCAGCAGGCCTTTGGTCCGTGCGCCCAGGATGAACAGCGTCGGCATCCCGATCGATTCCGCATCCGCCTGCGAGAACGGCGGGCGGTTGTCGCGGACCTGCCCGATCAGGGTATAGGCGTTGTCGCGCAGATTCTGTTTCACCATCGCCGGCAGCCGCGGCCATGTGCCGGCTCCCTCCAGCGTGTCCACGAAGACGGCGAGGCCGCCGTCGACATCGCCGGCCGCGATCTTCTCGGCCGAGGCCGTGAACCGCGCCAGCAGTGGCGAGGGGCCACCGACGTAATCGGGATCGAGGCTCGCATCGAGCTCGCCGCCGGGCTCGGCCAGGATCAGCCGCCGCAACAGGTCGGGGCGGGCCTGTGCCACGCGGAAAGAGATGTGCCCGCCGCGGGAGTGGCCCATCAGATCGACGGGGCCGACGTCGAGCTTCTCGATGAAGGCGATGACGTCCTGGACATGCTGGTCGATCGAATAGGTGTCGCCGACGCCGTCCCAGCGGTCGGGGAAGAAATGCCGCAAGCTGATAGCGATCACCCGATGCCGCTGCGTCAGCGGTCCGAGCACGCAGCCCCAGACGCGGAAGTCATTGAGCGAACCATGCACGCAGACCAGCGGCGGCCGGCCTCGGTCTTCACCCACGTCGAGATAGGTCATGTCGTATCCGTTGACGCGGAGGCTTTGCATTCGGGGCTCGCGGGAAAGGGGCGGGAACTCCTGTGCAAGATTCCCGGAAACCGGGTGGATCGCAACTATTTCCAAGCCTAGATATAGGCACGGATCACAATGGGGGCATGCGATAAGGACGCAAGCCAGGAACCAAGCCATGACCGACCAGCATTTTGCCCTGTTCGACACCAGGATCGGCCTCTGCGCGATCGCCTGGGGCCCGCGTGGTATCAACGGCACGCAGCTCCCGATGGGCGGCGAGGAGAAGATCCGCACCCGCATCAGCCAGCGCCACGCCGACGCCACCGAGGCCGAACCGACCGCCGAGGTGCGAGAGGCGATCGGCCGCATCACAAAACTGCTCGCGGGCGAGCCTGACGATCTCACCGATATCCCGCTCGACCTCGACGGCGTGCCCGACTTCAACCGCGGCGTCTACGAGATCGCCCGCGCCATCCCGCCCGGCAAGACCATCACCTATGGCGACATCGCCAAGCAGCTCGGCGGCGTTCAGCTGTCGCGCGATGTCGGTCAGGCGCTCGGCCGCAACCCGTGCCCGATCGTCGTGCCCTGCCATCGCGTGCTGGCTGCCGGCAACAAGCCCGGCGGCTTCTCGGCGAATGGCGGCGTGGTGACGAAGCTGAAAATGCTCGAGATCGAAGGCGCGCTGGTGAACCACACGCCGAGCTTGTTTGATTGATCTCCGCTTTACTCTCCCCTGGAGGGGGAGGGTCGATGCGCATGCAGCGAAGCGGAATGCGCAGCGGGGCGGGGTGACAGTCTCTCCGAGTTGAACAGTGCCCGAGTGGAGAGATCACCCACCCCGTCGCTTCGCGCCGACCCTCCCCCTCCAGGGGAGGGTAAGCAAGTGGCTAGATCTTCGCCGCCGTCTTCGGCCAATACTTGTCGCGCAGATGCCGCTTCACCAGCTTGCCCGTCGGCGTGCGCGGCAGCTCGGCTTCGAAATCGATCGAGCGCGGGCACTTGATCGCCGAGAGACGTGTCTTGCAGTAGGCGATCAGGTCGGCCTCGAGCGCCTTGCCGGCGCGGCTCATGTCGTGCGGCTGCACCACCGCCTTCACCTCTTCGCCCATCTCTTCGTTCGGCACGCCGAACACGGCGACGTCGGCGATCTCGGGGTGGGTGATGAGAACGTCCTCGGTCTCCTGCGGGTAGATGTTCACCCCGCCGGAGATGATCATGTAGGACTTGCGGTCGGTGAGGAACAGGAAGCCGTCCTTGTCGAGATAGCCGACGTCCCCGAGCGTCGACCAGCCCTTCGCGTTGTAGGCCTTCTTCGTCTTCTCGGGATCATTGTGATAGGTGAAAACAGGCGCATCGGCGAAATAGACCGTGCCGATCTCGCCCACCGGCTGCTCCTCGTCGTTCTCGTCCAGGATCTTGATCTTGCCGACCACGGCGCGGCCGACGCTGCCGCGATGCTCCAGCCATTGCTGCGAATTGCAGACGGTGACGCCGTTGCCTTCCGAACCCGCGTAATACTCGATCAGGATCGGCCCCCACCAATCGATCATTTTTGCCTTGACGTCGACCGGGCATGGAGCTGCGGCGTGGATCGCGCCTTTCAGCGTCGAGACGTTGTACTGGGCGCGGACCTCGTCGGGCAGCTTCAGCATGCGCACGAACATGGTCGGTACGAGCTGTGATTGGGTCACTTTGTACTTTTCGACCAGCTTGAGAAAATCCTCGGCGTCAAAGTGCTCCATGATGATGGAGGTGCCGCCCAGCACGATCGCCATCATGTTGAAGCGCAACGGGGCCGCGTGATAGAGCGGCGCCGGCGAGAGGTAGGTGCTCTCCGCATTCATGCCGCACATGTCGGCGCAAAGCACGCGCAGGAAGGCGTTCGGCAAGTCGATCTTGTTGCCCTCGAACGCCTTCTTGATGCCCTTGGGCCGGCCGGTGGTGCCCGACGAATACAGCATGTCGTAGCCGGCGACCTCGTCCGGGACAGGCGTCGCCGGCTGTGCGGACGCTTCCTTGTCGTAAGAGCGGAAGCCGGCTTGCGGCTCGTCGACCATGTAGAAGATCGGCTCGCCGGGCGCGCCCTTGATCAGGGCCTTGATCTGGTCGGCGCATTTCGGCGTGGTGATCACGACCTTGGCGCCGCAATCGCCGATGATGTAGTCGATCTCGTCCTGCTTCAGATAACGGCTGATCGCGGTGTAATAGAGCCCGCTGCGTTGCGCCGCCCAGCAGATCTCCATGAACGCGAGACGGTTTTCCATCAAGAGCGCGATGTGGTCGCCGGCCTTCAGGCCGAGCGAGCGGAACAGGTTTGCGCCCTGGTTCGAGAGCTCGTCGAGCTCGCGATAGGTGATCGCCTTGCCGGTCCCGGCCATCTGGTAGGCGATCTTGTCGGGCGTGGTCTTCGCGTAGACGGACGGATGGGTCATGGCGTTTCCTCAAAACGCGAATGGCGAGTGGCGAATGGCAAATAGGGAAGAAGGCAAACCGCTCTTCGCCTACTCACCATTCGCTACTCGCCACCCACTATTCGTTTTTGTCTTTTCTTACAGCCGTTCGACGATCGTCACGTTGGCCATGCCGCCGCCTTCGCACATGGTCTGCAGGCCGTAGCGCTTGCCGCGCTGGTGCAGGGCGTGGACCAGCGTGGTCATCAGCTTGGTGCCGGAGCCGCCGAGCGGATGGCCGAGTGCGATGGCGCCGCCATTGACGTTCAGGCGGGACGGATCGGCGCCGGTGGTCTTGAGCCAGCCGGTCGGCACCGAGGCGAAGGCCTCGTTGACCTCGAACAGGTCGATGTCGTCGACCTTCATGCCGGCCTTCTCCAGTGCGCGCTTGGTGGCGTGCAACGGTGCGTCCAGCATGATGACGGGATCGCCGCCGGTCATGGTCATGTGGTGGATGCGCGCCAGCGGCGTGAGGCCGAGCTGCTTCAGGCCGCGCTCGTTCACGACCATCACGCCGGAAGCGCCGTCGCAGATCTGGCTGGCGCTGGCCGCCGTGAGCTTGCCGTTCTCGGCGATCAGCTTGACGCCCTTGATGCCGTCGAGCGTGGCATCGAAGCGGATGCCCTCGTCGATGTGGTGGGTGTCCTTGCTGCCGTCGGAGCGGGTGATCTCGAGCGGCACGATCTCCTTCTTGAAGTGGCCGGCTTGCGTCGCCGCGATCGCGCGCTGATGGCTGTTGTAGGAATATTCGTCGAGATCGTCCTTCGACAGGCCGTACTTCTCGGCCATCATCTCGGCGCCGGTGAACTGGCTGAACACGATGTTCGGATATTTGTGCTCGATGCCCGGGCTCTTGTAATTGCCAAAGCCGTTCTTGGCCGGAAGCTGCGAGGACAGGCCCATCGGTACGCGCGTCATCGATTCCACGCCGGCGGCGATCACCACGTCCATCGTGCCGGACATCGCAGCCTGCGCGGCGAAGTGCAGCGCCTGCTGCGACGAGCCGCACTGGCGGTCGATCGAAGTGCCCGGAACGCTCTCCGGCAGCTTCGAGGCCATGATCGCGTTGCGGGCGACGTTGTTGGACTGCTCACCGACCTGCATGACGCAGCCCATGATCACGTCCTCGACCAGGGCGGGATCGACCTTGGTGCGATCGACCAGCTCGTCCAGCACCTTGGCGGCGAGATCGGCCGGATGCCAGCCGGCGAGGCGGCCCCCCTTGCGCCCGCCCGCGGTACGCGCAGCGGCGACGATATAAGCCTCGGCCATGTCGGTCTCTCCCTGGATTGTTTTTTATCGAGTTGGATTGTCGGCGCGGATTTAATGGGCGCGACATCGTTTAGTCAATCGATCAATTAACTCTTGTGATGAGGCGCTGGTTCGGCTTATCTCCGGCCGCTTCAAGCGGCGAGAACAGGGAACTCCGTGACTACCAGCGTACCGAACAGGCTCCCGAGCGGAAAGAATTCCACGGCAGAGAAATTGCTCGTGGCCGCGAGCGAGCTGATGATCGAACGCTCGTCGATCGAGATCTCGCTCTCCGACATCGCCCAGAAGTCGGGCGCCAATGCCGCGCTGGTCAAATATCATTTCGGCAACAAGGATGGCCTCTTGCTGGCGCTGCTCGCGCGCGATGCCGCGACCGAGATGTCAAATCTCGAATATCTGCTGGCGCAACCGATCACATCGACGGCGAAGCTGAAGCTGCACATCGCCGGCATTATCCGGGCCTATTACCGGTTCCCCTACATGAACCGGCTGATCCACTATCTGCTGCATGAGAGCGTTGCCGGCTCTGCCGACGAAGTCTCAAAGTTCTTCGTGGCGCCGCTGCTGGACTTCCACCGGCGCCTGCTCACTGAGGGCGTCAGCCGCGGCGAGTTCCGCGCGACCGATCCGGTGCTGTTCTACACCAGCCTGATCGGCGCCTGCGATCACCTGTTCTTTGGCCGGCACGCGATGTCTCGCGCGACCGGCGTCGGCCCGGTCACCGACGACGTCTGCCGGCAATACATCAAGCACATGGAAACGCTGATCTGCGGCGGCATCCTCACGCAAGCCGGGGAAGCTGTCGCGGCCGGATAATCTCGCCATCACGCTCAAGTCTAGAGAAGAAACGCCCAAGGAAAAGGCAGAGGAAAGGTAGCTTACGATGGAGTTGAAAGACGTAGCCGTTCTCATCACCGGCGGTGGTTCGGGCCTCGGTGAGGCCACCGCCCGCGCCATGGCGGCCAAGGGCGCCAGGATCGGTGTGATCGACCAGAACAAGGACAACGCCGAGAAGGTCGCCGCCGAGGTGAAAGGCGTCGCGCTCCATGCCGACGTCACCAGCGAAGAGCAGATCAAGGCTGCGATCGCGAAGGCGGAAGCCGCGCACGGCGTCGCGCGCGTGCTGATGAACTGCGCCGGCATCGGCGGCTCGCAGCGCATCGTCGGCCGCGACGGCGTCTATCCGCTGGAAAAATTCGCGCGCATCATCAACGTCAATCTGATCGGCACCTTCAACTGCCTGCGTCTGTTCGCCGAGCGCCTCGTCACGATCGAGCCGGTCGGCGAAGAGCGCGGCGTCATCATCAACACGGCTTCGGTCGCTGCTTACGAAGGCCAGATCGGCCAGATCGCGTACTCGGCCTCGAAGGGCGGCGTTGTCGGCCTGACGCTGCCGGCTGCGCGCGACCTCGCCAGCCAGAAGATCCGCGTCAACACCATCGCGCCCGGCCTGTTCTTCACGCCGTTGCTGATGGGTCTGAACGAAGAGGCACGCAAGAGCTTAGGGGCCCAGGTGCCGCATCCCTCGCGCCTCGGCGATGCCAAGGAATACGGCTCGCTCGCGGTGCACATCGTCGAGAACGCGATGCTCAACGGCGAGACCATCCGTCTCGACGGCGCTATCCGCATGGCGCCGCGGTAGGCGCTGCGTACTTACCCTCCCCTGGAGGGGGAGGGTCGGCGCGAAGCGCCGGGGTGGGGTGATCTCTCCACACGGGCAGCGTTCAGGGCGGAAAGACCGTCACCCCACCCCGCTCGCGCTGCGCGCGATCGACCCTCCCCCTCCAGGGGAGGGTGAAAGACCGGCGCCTGACTCGCATGGAGGACGCTCCCATGTCCCAACCGCTGCTGATCGAGCACAACGACGGCGTCGACACGGTGACGCTCAATCGGCCTGAAAACCTCAACGCGCTCGATCCCGCGCTGATCGATGCGCTCAACGTTTACTTCCAAGGCCTTCAGCGCAACCGCGACACGCGCGTCGTCGTGCTGCGCGGCGCCGGCAAGAACTTTTGCGCCGGCCTCGACCTCAAGGCGGCGATGGCCCGCCGCGCCGGGCAGCAGGAGCCGCCCGGCGTCACCGAATCGCTCGACTCGCAGCGCCGCATCGCCGACATCGTGATGTTGATGCGACGTTGTCCGCAGCCGATCATCGCTCTGGTGCAGGGCGCGGCGGCCGGCGGCGGGTTTGCGCTGGCGCTTGCCTCCGACATCCGCATCGCGACGAAGTCGGCGCGCATGAACTGTGCTTTCATCAAGCTCGGCCTTGGCGGCTGCGATATCGGCACCAGCTACTTTCTGCCGCGGCTCGTCGGCGTCTCCGTCGCATCCGAGCTGATCCTGACCGGGCGTTTCATCGGCGCCGAGCGTGCGCTCGCGGTTGGGCTAGTGTCCGAGGTCGTCGATGAAGACAATCTCGATGCTGCTGCTGCGCCCTATGTCGATGCGATGATGACGGCCTCGCCGGTGGGACTGCGCCTGTCAAAAGAATGTCTCAACATGAGCGTTGATGCGGGATCGCTGGAAACCGTGATCGCGATAGAGGACCGCAACCAGGTCCTGTGCAGCCGCTCCGAGGAATTTTCGGAAGGCATCAGGGCCTTCCTTGAGAAGCGAAAGCCTGTCTATATCAGGCGCTGAACGAGAACGATCCGCAAAGGACGATAATTCCGGGAGACGCAAAATGAGTGGAAGTGCGGCGGCAGTGATGACGAAGCCCGCCTTTCGCAAGGTCGAGTGGCTCGCGCGCGACATCGACGTCGAGCGCCGTGGCGACGGCACGGTGGTGCTGAAGTCGCGCATTCCGCTGCAAGCCTACGAGACGCATCTGCCGGCCTCGCTGGCGAAATGGGCGCGGCAAGCGCCCGAGCGCGTCTGGCTCGCGCAGCGCGGCGGAGCGAACCGCGAATGGCGCAAGGTCTCCTATGGCGAAGCCAAGCGTACCGTGGATGCGCTGACGCAGGCGCTGCTCAATCTCAATCTCGACGGGCGTCCGGTGACCATTCTCTCCGGCAACTCGATCGAGCACGCGCTGATGACGCAGGCCGCGATGCAGGCGCGCTCGCCGGCGGCTCCGGTGTCGCCGGCCTACTCCTTGATGAGCCATGATCACGTCAAGCTGAAATATCTGTTCGACCTGATCAAGCCGGCCGCGGTGATGGTGCAGGACGGCCCGACCTTCGAGAAGGCGCTGAACGCTCTCGACCTCACCGGCGTCACCGTCGTTCACGTCGCGCGTCCCTGCGACGGCATCACGAGCGTCAGTTTTGCCGAGCTCGCGGCAACGTCCGTGACCGCCGACGTCGACGCTTCGATCGCGAAGATCACGCCGCAGACCGTCGGCAAGCTGTTGTTCACCTCCGGCTCGACCGGCATGCCCAAGGCGGTCATCAACACGCAAGAGATGATGTGCGCCAATGCGGCGATGATGATGCAGGTGCGGCCGCGCGATCCCGGCGGTCCGATCTCGACCATGCTGGACTGGATGCCATGGAACCACACCATGGGCGGTAATGCGGCGTTTCACCCCGTGCTGGTCGACGGCGGCACGCTCTATATCGATGACGGCCGGCCGATGCCGGGCCAGTTCGAGGAGACGCTGCGGAATCTGCGCGAGATCTCGCCGACCTATTACGCCAACGTGCCGGCCGGCTATGCCGCGCTCGCCGCCGCCATGGAGAAGGACGACGCGCTGTGCCGCTCGTTCTTCAAGAACCTGTCGATCATGGCCTATGGCGGCGCGCGGCTGCCTGACGATCTCTACGAGCGCATGCAGGCCCTCGCCGTGAAGACGACCGGCGAGCGCATCGTGTTCTACACCGGCTGGGGCTCGACCGAGACGGCGCCGACCTCGACCGGCACCTATTGGGACACCGAGCGCGTCGGCCTGATCGGCCTGCCGTTCCCCGGCGTCGAATTGAAGATGGTGCCGTGCGGCGCGAAATACGAGCTGCGCCTGCGCGGCGTCAACGTCACGCCCGGCTATTTCGGCCAGCCGGACCTGACCAAGAAGATGTTCGACGAGGAAGGTTTTTACTGCATCGGCGATGCCGGCATCTTCGTCGACGATGCCGATCCGGTGAAGGGCATCATCTTTGCCGGGCGAGTCGTCGAGGATTTCAAGCTCACCACCGGGACCTTCGTGCATGTCGGCTCGCTGCGTACCGATGCGATCGCGGCGGCGACGCCGGTGGTGCATGACGCGCTGGTTGCGGGACAGGATCAATGCTCGATCGGTCTGCTGGCGTGGCCCAATCTGCATGCGTGTCGCCAGCTGGTCGGCAATCCCGAGCTGAGCTTCGAGGATGCCGTGAAGCATCCTGAGGTGATCGCCTGCTTCAAACGCGGACTGGAAACACACAACACGGAATGTGGCGGCGCCAGCAGCCGCGCCATCGCGCGCGCGATGCTGATGGCCGAGCCGCCCTCCATTGATGGCAATGAGCTCACCGACAAGGGCTACATCAACCAGCGCGCCGGCTTAGAGCGCCGTGCGGCGCTGGTCGAGCGGCTCTACGCGGATAAGCCGGATCAGGATGTGATCGTGCTGCGATGAATGCGCAACTCTCTCGTCATTCCGGGATGGCCCGAAGGGCCAGGCCCGGAATCCATAACCCCGGCTGGTGGATATGGATTCTCAGATGCGCAATTGCGCATCGTAGCTCGCGCTCCGCGCGTCCCGGAATGACGGCTCAAATAAATGACAACGAATAAACAAAGGTAGCCCGCCATGAACTTCGATTTCTCCGACGACCAGAAACAGCTCCGCGACCAGGCGCGCAAATTCCTCACCGAAAAATGCTCGCCCAAGGCAGTGCGCGTCGTGCTCGACGGCAAGGCGCCCTACGACAAGGAGCTCTGGAAAGGCCTCGCCGAGATGGGCTTCCTGGGCGTTGCAATCCCCGAGGATTTCGGTGGTGCGGGCGCGGGACATCTCGAGCTTTGCGTGATCGCGGAGGAGATGGGCCGGGCCAACGCGCCGGTGCCGTTCTCCTCGACCGTGTATCTTGCCGCTGAAGCGCTGTTGATCGCGGGCAGCGATGCCCAGAAGAAGAAATGGCTGCCGGCGATTGCCTCGGGCGAGGCGATCGGCACGCTGGCGCTGTTCGAGGGCAAGGGCAATCCGTCGCCGAAGAACGTCAAGCTGACCGCCGCGAATGGCGTGCTCAACGGCGTCAAGAAGCCGGTCGCCGATGGTGCGATCGCCGATTTCGCTGTCGTCGCCGCGCGCACGGGATCGAGCGGCCGCGACGGTGACGTCTCGCTGTTCCTGGTCGACCTCAAGGCCGGCGGCGCCGAGGTGAAGAGCTTGACCAATCTCGATCCGACCCGCGGGCAGGCCGAAATCACGTTCAGGGATTGCAAGGCGGAGCCGCTCGGCGCCACCGGCGAAGGCTGGAGCATTTTGACCCAGGTGCTCGACCGCGCCGCGGTGCTGTGCGCGTTCGAGCAGGTCGGTGGCTCCGACCGCGCGCTGGAGATGGGCCGCGACTACGCGCTCGACCGCATCGCCTTCGGCCGCCAGATCGGCTCGTTCCAGGCGGTCAAGCACATGCTCGCGGACATGTATGTGTCGGCGACGCTGGCGCGCTCCAACAGCTATTACGGCGCCTGGGCGCTTTCGACCAACGCGGGCGAGCTGCCGGAAGCCGCAGCCGCCGCGCGCATCAGCGCGACGCAGGCGTTCCAGCACTGCGCCAAGAACAACATCCAGGTTCACGGCGGCATGGGATTCACCTGGGAGTTCGACTGTCACATGTACTACCGCCGTGCCAACGCCATGGCGCTCGGGCTCGGCAGTCTCACTTATTGGGAAGACCAGTTGATCGACCGCATGCGCAAGAAGAACGCGGCATAAGCGAAGGATCACGTCATGAACTTCGACGACACCCCGCAGGAAGCCGAATTCCGCGCCACCGCCCGCGCCTGGATCGGCGCGAATGCGCCCAAACAATACGAGGAAGAGCTGCGCAAGTCCTCGCTGGGCCGCACCCAGCTCAAGAACGCCAACATCCTCGAAGTGGCAAAAGCCTGGCAGAAGAAGAAGGCCGATGCCGGTTGGGCCTGCCTGCACTGGCCGAAGGAGTATGGCGGCCGCGGCTCGTCGCCGATCGAGCGCGTGATCTGGCAGCAGGAAGAAGGGCCGTTCGGCCAGCTGTCCCGCATGTTCATCATCGGCCACGGCATGTGCGGGCCGACCATGATGGCGTTCGCGCGCGAGGAGCATAAACGCACGTACCTCCCGCCGCTCGCCTCCGGCGAAAAGGTCTGGTGCCAGCTGTTCTCCGAGCCGGCCGGCGGCTCCGACGTCGCGGGCCTGCGCACGCGCGCAGAGAAGGAAGGCGACGACTGGGTGATCAACGGCCAGAAGATCTGGACCTCGGGCGCGCACTATTCCGACTATGGCATCCTGCTGACCCGCACCGATCCGACCGTGCCCAAGCACAAGGGCCTCACCATGTTCTTCCTGGACATGAAGAGCCCGGGCGTCGAGGTGCGGCCGATCAAGCAGGCGAGCGGCGCCTCCGACTTCAACGAAGTCTATTTCACCAATGTCCGCATTCCCGACCATCAGCGCCTCGGCGAGGTCGGTGACGGCTGGAACGTCTCGCTGACCACGCTGATGAACGAGCGCAGCGCGATCGGCGCGGCCGTCTCGACCGGTTTCCCGGAGCTGTTCGAATATTGCTCCAGCCTGATGCTTGATGACGGCCCGGCGATCGAGGATCGTGCGGTGCGCTCGAAGCTCGCGAACTGGGCGGTGAAGGCGAGCGGGCTGAAATACACCAGCATGCGCGCGATCTCGGCGCTGTCGAGGGGTGAGCGACCGGGGCCGGAGAATTCGATCGGCAAGCTGGTCGCGGGCTCGATGATCCAGGACGTCGCGACCTACGCGCTGGATCTGCAGGGCGCGAGCGGCGTGGTCAGCGGTTCGGAGGATGCCGAACTCGCCGGCCGTTTCCAGGCGATGCTGCTGCGCGCGCCGGGTACCCGCGTCGAAGGCGGCACCGACGAGATCATGCGCAACATCATCGCCGAGCGGGTGCTGGGCCTGCCCGGCGATATCCGTGTCGACAAGGACGTGCCGTTCAACAAGATCCCGACGAAGGGAAGAGGGTAGAGGTCCGCCATGAATTTCGACGACACCCCGCAGGAAGCCGCATTCCGCGAGACCGCGCGCAAATGGGTCGCCGCCAACGCGCCGAAAGAGTTCGAGCAGGAGCTGTCAAAATCCTCGCTCGGCCGCATCCGGCTTGCCCATCATGACATCGTCGATGTCGGCAAGGCCTGGCAGAAGAAGAAGTTCGAGGGCAATTGGGCCTGCCTGCACTGGCCGAAGGAATATGGCGGGCGCGGCGCCACGCCGATCGAGCGCGTGATCTGGCAGCAGGAAGAGGGCGTCTACGGCAAGCTGACGCAGCCGTTCCAGATCGGCGAGGGCATGTGCGGCCCGACCGTGATGGCTTTTGGCAGCGAGGACGCCAAGCGCCGCCATCTGCCGAAGCTCGCCTCCGGCGAGGAGATCTGGTGCCAGCTGTTCTCCGAACCGTCCGCCGGCTCCGACGTCGCGGGGCTGCGGACGCGCGCGGAGAAGAAGGGCGACAATTGGGTCGTCAACGGCCAGAAGATCTGGACCTCGGGTGCGCATTATTCCGACTATGGTTTGTTGATCGCGCGCACCGATCCGAATGTGCCCAAGCACAAGGGCCTCACCATGTTCTTCCTGGACATGAAGAGCCCCGGCGTCGAGGTTCGGCCGATCAAGCAGGCCAACGGCATGCAGGAGTTCAACGAGGTCTATTTCACCGATGTGGTGATATCAGACAGCCAGCGGCTCGGCGCCGTCGGCGAGGGCTGGAGCGTGTCGCTGACGACGCTGATGAACGAGCGGATGTCGATCGGCTCGCGGCTTGCGACCGGCGTCCCCGAAATGTTCGAGTTCTGCTCCAATCTGATGCTGGAGGACGGGCTCGCCATCGACGATCCCGCCGTGCGCTCGAAGCTCGCGAGCTGGGCAGTGAAGTCGAGCGGGCTGAAATACACCAGCTACCGCGCGATCTCGGCGCTGTCGAAGGGCGATCGGCCGGGGCCGGAGAATTCGATCGGCAAGCTCGTCTCGGGCATGATGCTGCAGGACATCGCGACCTACGCCATGGACCTCCAGGGCGCGGCCGGTGTTCTCACCGGCGCGGACGAGGAGACGGTGCAGGGCCAGTTCCAGCAGATGCTGCTGTCTTCGCCCTCGATGCGCATCGCCGGCGGCACCGACGAGATCTTGCGCAACATCATCGCCGAGCGCGTGCTGGGATTGCCGGGCGACATTCGCGTCGACAAGGACGTGCCGTATAACAAGATCCCGACCAAGGGGCGGTGATCCAACCTCTCGCTGTATCTCGTAGGGTGGGCCAAACGAAGCGTGCCCACCATATGCAGATGCGCCGGGGTAAGTTGTCGGTGGGCACGGCGCTATCGCGCCTTTGCCCACCCTAGGAGAAGAGCGCGAGCCAATTCATGGATGCAAAAGTGAGCCAGACCCAGGACCGTATCGGCGTGCTCGAGGAGCTCCTCAACGAGCGCTACTCCGTCCGCGCCTTCTTGGCCAAGGAGGTCGACCGCGCGACCATCGAGCATGTGCTGGCCACCGCGCAGCGCACCGCGTCCTGGTGCAACAGCCAGCCCTGGCAGGTCATCATCGCCAGCGGTGCGGCCAAGGAGCGCTTCCGCCAGGCGATCTACCGGGAAGCATCGGGCGGATTGGGTGACGATTACGACTTCACCCCGCCGCGCGAATATGTCGGCGTCTATCTCGAGCGCCGCCGCGAGAGCGGTTTTCAGCTCTACAACACGCTCGGCATCGTGCGCGGCGACAGAGGCGCCTACGCAAAACAGGCGCTGGAGAACTACAATTTCTTCGGCGCGCCGCATGTCGCGATCATTCACACCAACGAGCCGCTCGGCATCTACGGTGCGATCGATTGCGGCGCCTATGTCTCGAATTTCATGCTGGCCGCGCAGGCGCTCGGGCTCGGCACCATCCCGCAGGCGGCGCTCGCGCGCCATTCCGGGCTGATCCGCCGCCACTTCAATCTGCCCGACGACCGCCGTGTGGTCTGCGGCATCTCGTTCGGCTATGCCGACGACGCCCACAAGGTCAACAGCTACCGGACCTCGCGCGCGAGTGTTGCCGACACGGTGACGTTCGTCGAAGAGTAATTAGACGCGCAAAGGCGGCCGCAGAAACGGCCGCCTTCACATTCGTCTCGGTCCGGTTGACGGGGCCGTTATCCGCCGCTGCCGCCGATCACGGCGCGCACGGTCTCGTCGGGCCCGAAGTCCTCGGCGCCATCGACATAAAGTAGCGCAGCAAGCTTCGAGCGCGCGCGATTGACGCGGCTCTTGATCGTGCCGACGGCACAGCCGCAGATCGAAGCTGCGTCCTCATATGAGAAGCCGGAGGCGCCGACCAGGATCAGCGCCTCGCGCTGGTCCTGCGGAAGCTTCTCGAGCGCGCCGCGGAACTCCTCGAACTCGAGATGCGCGTTCTGCGACGGCTGCGTCTTCAGCGTCTTGGCATAGTTGCCCTCGGCATCCTCCACCTCCCGCCGCCGCTTGCGATAGTCGGAGCGGAACAGGTTGCGCAGGATCGTGAACAGCCACGCCGGCAGGTTCGAGCCGGGCTGGAACGAGTCGATGTTGGCGAGCGCACGCAGAAGCGTTTCCTGCACCAGATCGTCGGCGCGATCCGCATTGCCGCTCAGCGAGATCGCGAACGCGCGCAGACTGGGCACGGCCGCGAGGATGTCGTCACGTAGGGAGTCCGTGAGAGGCATTAATCCCTCCCATTGTTGTTGTCGTTGGAGCCCCTGTCAGGTTCCACTTGGGGTGCGCCTCCCGGCGCATCAAGCTTCTTGATCAGTTCCGCGAACCGGTCCGGAACCCCCTGCCGCACCACGTCGTCGTACATGGCGCGCAGCTGGTGGCCGATCCGGGACTGGATTTCCGGAGTGAGGCCTCCCTTGCCGGGGGTCGTGCTTTTGCTGGCTTGAGACTTGAGATCTTTCATGACCTGTTCCACGTTTCCCCGAGTTAAGTAACTGTAAAATCGAGAAGTTCTCTCAACCGGGAGCCGTTCCCTGGATAGGCACAATTCGAGGTTCGACAAAAAGTTCCCAGATAAGCGGAACTTTTGTTGGCGTGAGGCGTAGTCAGCCCAGCAGGGAACCCGGGCCTCCCCGCTTGTTGCGTGGTTCGTCAAGGTCGCCCGAAGATGAATGGAGTGGGGATGTCCCGTTCGCAGCTTGTTGCTGAACACTTGCCGTTGTTGCGCCGGTACGCGCGCGCCCTGACGGGCAGCCAGGCCTCCGGTGACGCCTATGTCGCAGCCATGTTGGAAGCGATGCTCGGAGATCCGTCCGTGCTCGACGAGAGCCATGGTCCGCGCGCCGGCCTGTTCCGGCTGTTCACCCAGATCTGGAATTCGGTCTCCGTCAACGACGATGCCGAGGTGACGACCTTGCCGATGCCGCCGGAGCGGCGGCTGTCGAACATCACGCCGCTGCCGCGGCAGGCGTTCCTGCTGCTCTCGCTCGAAGGATTCTCGGAAGAGGAAGTCGGCTACATCCTCGGCACCGACGTCGCCGAGACGCGGCGGCTTGCCGATGCCGCGGGACGCGAGATGGCGGCCGAGATCGCGACCGACGTGCTGATCATCGAGGACGAGACCTTCATCGCCATGGACCTCGAGAGCCTGGTGAAGAATCTCGGTCACAATGTCGTCGGCGTCGCGCGCACCCATGCCGATGCGGTGGCGCTGGCCAAGAACAAGCGGCCGGGCCTGATCCTCGCCGACATCCAGCTCGCCGACGGCTCGTCGGGTCTGGACGCCGTCAATGAGCTGCTCCGCACCTTCGAGGTGCCGGTGGTGTTCATCACCGCCTATCCGGAGCGCTTCCTGACCGGCGAGCGCCCCGAGCCGGCTTTCCTGATCTCAAAGCCGTTCCAGCCCGCGATGGTGTCGGCGGTGGCGAGCCAGGCGCTGTTCTTCCAGCGCAACTCGCGCAACCGCACGCCGAAGGCGCCGGCGGCGTAACGAGACTTCCTCGAACCAGAAGACGGCGCGTCGCAAGGCGCGCCGTTTTTGATTGCCGGCGTCCGGCGTTAGCAACCGCGGCAGATACTGTTGAGCTTGGCCTTTACCTTGGTCTCGTCCTCCCATGGCCCGAGCCCGCCGTTGCGTGGCGTTCCGTCGAGCGTCATGAACACGGTAACCCTTTGGAGGTCCTCCTTCGCGTCGGAAGGCGGATTCGGAAATGGCTCGCTTCGCTCCACCATCTTGAGAGCTGCTGCATCGAGAAGCGGAGATCCTGTACTTTCCACCAGAGCGCTCGAGATCAATTTGCCCGAGCGGTTCACTACAAATGTGACTCCGGCATCGCCGCGCTGGCCGATTGCCCCCGGAGGAAACGTCCCGTTGCGCCATACACGCTCGGTAACCTCCTTGCGCCAGACGGCCATGGCATCGGGTGGGCCCGAGGCGGGATCCGGCTTGCTCAGCTCTAAACCAGGAGATGGCACCTCGAATTGACGGCCATTGAAGGCAATCGGCACGGTCAAGGTGAGCGAGGTCTCCTTCAACTCCGGAGGCGGCACCGGAAACGGCTGGACGCGGGCGATGATATCCAGCGCAGCAACATCGAGCGGCCGGGAGCCGGCGCTCATAGCCAGTGCCCGCCAGATCAACTTGCCAAACCGGTCAATGCCGAATGCGACCTTGGCCTCACCGGTTTGTCCCCGCCCTTCAGGCGGCAAGTCCCTGTTGCGGACAATGTGGGCCGTCAGTTTCGCCTTCCAGGCTTTGACGGTCTCGCTCTGCGGTTCAGTCTGCGCATGTGCGGGGAACGCCGCCAACCATCCGAGAAGTGCGGCCACCAAGGGGAATTTCATCTGCATCGGTGCGGATACTAATCGCGGTCAGGTTGATTGCAAGGCTCGCTACCCGTATCGCGTTCACGCGGCTGTGGGCAATTCGAAGGGCCGGGAAGCCCGCTTGACGGCGGCCAAATTGCCTCGTTCATACGTCGGGTCGATGACATCAGTCGCAACCTCGAGCCGCCAGGGGATTTTTCATCATGGACCAGCAACTCCTCGATCGCCTCGCCATCCGCGACCTCGTCGAGAATTGGGCGGTGTGGCGCGACGCCGGCGACTGGGAGCGCTTTGCCACGGTCTGGCATGAAGAGGGATGGATGTCCGCCACCTGGTTTCAGGGGCCGGCGCGGGATTTCATGCGGGTCAGCCAGGAGGGGTTTGCCAAGGGGGTGCGCATTCTGCATTTCCTCGGCGGCACCAGCATCGATCTCGCAGGCGCGCGCGCCATTGCGCAGACCAAGATGACGATCTCGCAGCGTGCCCCGGTACATGACGTGCTCTGCGACGTCGTCTGCACCGGGCGCTTCTACGATTTCCTGGAGAAGCGGCATGACCAATCAGGTATTGGCAAATGGGGCATCGTCCGCCGCCAGCCGATCTACGAGAAGGACCGGATCGACCCGGTCGATCCCGCCGCAACGCTTCAACTCGACCAAAAAGCGCTCGCCGCACTGCCCGAAGGCTACCGTCACCTCGCCTACATGCAGGAGCTGATCGGCTACAAGGTCAAGCGCGACATGCCGGGCCTGACCGGGCCTGAGGTCGAGAAGCTCTATGGCGAGGGGCGGGACTGGCTCGCGGGGAAAGCGAAGTGAGGCTCAGACAAAAGTAAGGCGCGACTGGCGTCACCACAGTCGCGGGATAACCCCGCTGCTGTTCGTTGAAGACCGTTAGCAGGCGCAGAGAGATTGGCCTTGGTCCAGCCAAGGCACGGGCAAGGACGGCTTGTCGGCTATGGAGGCCCGCCTCAAGGCCGCCGATGCGCTACCCCTCCGGTACGCCAGCGATCCGCATCCCCTCACAAATGCGCTCGCGCCCCGCAAGATAAGTCGGATTGTCGCTGAATTTGGCGGAGCGTAGGCGGCGGATAGTGAAGTCAGGAACAAAGGCCAGTGCCGCTCTCGCGTCATCAACCGCGCCAAGCAAGCCCAGTGCGCCCCCAAGTACGAAGTAGGTATTTGGAGAATTCCGGTTCACCTCGATGCTTCGCCTAAGCCAATCGACTGCTTCGACATCCGCGCCAAGTTGTAACTTGGCAAGGCCAGCAAAATGCATCCAGCGATAGCTCTGGGCGTCCCGCGGGGATAAACGAAAAGCCTCGCGTATGTGATTTTCACTCTCGGCGGCGCGGCCCATGTAGTATTTCGCCAAGCTGATGGCAGCGTGTGCATTGGCAAAATTCCGATCAAGGTTCAATGCCATTTCACATTCGGAAATTCCTTTATCTGCGCGGTTTGTGCAAATGTAGACAGAGCCCAAGACAAAGCGGGCTACCGCGTAATCCGGGGATAATGAAACGGCCTTGATCGCATTCGCTTCGGCTGTCGAAAGGAGAGGGGTTCGATCCTCCATAAAATGATCGGCACCTATTGTCAGATCAACGCCTGCCAGGCCCGCCAGCGCACGCACATCGCGAGGATCGAGTACCAAAGCACGTTCGAAAAAGTTGCGCGCTGTAATTAATCCCTCGGGAGAAGCCGCTTCGTTCGCCCGAGAGCGGCCTTGAAAGTAGAGGTCCGTCGCATCTGGATGAGGCAAATTCTCCGCCCGCCGGGCCTCGGCCGCAACAAGTTGAGTGTCCAGTGTACGAGCGACCCGCGACACGATTTCGTCTTGCATTTCGAATAGATCAGCGATGGGCTTATCGAAGCGATCAGCCCAGAGGTGATTGCCGCTCTCAGCATCAACAAGTTGGACGTTGACCCGAAGGCGATTGTCGCCGCGCTGTACAGAGCCTTCCAGCGCATAGCGCACGTTTAGCTCGCGGCCAATCCGCCTGAGATCGACCGCTTTGCCTCTGTAAGTGAATGCGGTGTGGCGGCCGATCACGAACGAGCCTCTGATGCGGGATAAGTCCGTGGTCAGGCTCTCAGTCACGCCGTCCACGAAGTAATCCTGCGCGGGATCGCCGCTGAGGTTGGCGAAAGGCAGCACCACGATAGAAAGGCGAGGTGGCGAAGGTAGGCTTTCCTTCGCGCGCTCACCGGGTGCAATCAGGCTATGCTCTTCCCAAGCCGCGGCATAGGTTCGGATCGGGCGATCAATATTCTTGAGGTTTTGCTCTCCGAGATCGACAAACTCAATGCCGACCTTGCCTCGGACATGGTCGTAAGCTGAATAAGAAATGCAGATGCCCCCGGGCTCAGCGATGCTCTCCAGCCGTGCTGCAATATTTACACCGTCGCCGAAGACGTCATGCGGCTCGACAATCACATCGCCGACGTTGATGCCGACACGAAAGACGGCTCGTCGGTCTTCGGCGATGGTGGTCGAGAACTCTCGAATATGAGTTTGAAACTGAACGGCGGCGCGAACCGCTTCGACGGCACTTGGAAACTCCGCCAAGAACCCGTCGCCGGTGTTCTTGACAACCCGGCCACCATGTTCTGCGATGGCACGCGTGATACCCTCCGCAAAGAGGGTTGTCATTAGGGCATGGGTTGCTTCTTCGTCATGGTGCATCAGCCGCGAATATCCCGCCACGTCAGCGGCCATTATCGCTGCTAGTCTACGTTCAAGCCGAACCGGCCGCTCCATGGCAATATTCCAATCCACGGTTACTGGTGGGCGGATCAGAGAAGTGCCGAACGCGCTGTTCGCGTTGTCATCATGCTCACGCGAAGGTCGGCGGTCAAAAGATAGGGGGTCCAAGTCGTATTTTTCAGTCGCTACGGCTAATCCAGCGGGCGTTTCCGCAACAGAGCATTCTTTCTACCCGATCTTTCCTTCCCCCCTTAGGACCAAGTCTTGCGCGCACTTGCGGTCGCAATCCCTTCGAGTTGCCGCTCGCGGCGAGGTTCTCGAATTTAGCAAACACGCCGAGCATATTGAGGAGGTACCGTCGGAAATCGCAGTGATCTCAGGACGATGACTGTGGTGGAAGAATTCGGCCGCCCGCAGTGGAATTCAGGGGCAGGCAAATTCGGCTTGGGGGACCGGGCTTAAGCCGCAGGCCATCGGTGGGGCGGGGATGGAAAGGTGCCATCAAACAAAAGTAAGGCGCGACTGGCATCACCACAGTCGCGCCCTACGTCGCCGGCTTATGGGGCAGGGGGGAATAGCCGGCTGTTGAGACGACTCTCGGGCCTGAGAGTCGTTCCAAGCGGGTGAAAATTTTTTTGTGCGGCCTTTTTATGCGGCCTGCGGTGAATTTCGCACACGGTTAAGTGATCTTAACGGCTGAGAACTGCCGGTCCTCCCATCGCGTTGTTCCCCTGATCGCCATGGGGCGTGGGATTGTCAGCCATGTTACAGATTCAAAAGGTATTTTTGGGTGCTGTCGCGATTGCCGCGACGCTTGGTGCCGTCCAGGTTGGTGCCGTGCAGCTGGCCTCTGGCCATGATTTGGCCGCCCGCTGGCAGGCGGTCGCCGACAGACCCACGCAAGATGTGGGTCACAACGTCAACCGTTACGGCAAGGCCGACCGGTTCGCCGACCTCAAGCAGGCTCCGGTTCCCACCCGCACCGTGTCGATGCGGCTGAACGATCTGGCCGAGACCTCGGTGCTGCTGCGGGTCCCCGCGGTGATCGAGACCGGCAGCGCCAAGCCGCCGGTGCTGCTCCAGAACCGGAAGCAGGGCCCCAAGCGGCCGACGATTGCCTGCGAGCCGATGGTCAGCTCCCTGACCGAGGTCGCAAAACTGCTCCAGCCCGGCCGCTGTGTGACCTGATCCTTCTTCGCCGCCCCTGGCCACCACGGGCAAATCGCCTTCCCGCCGGGAGGGCGATATTTCACGTCCACTTGATCCCCTATCCCATCGCGTTATATGCCGGGTTTCTTCCCCCTTTGATTGACCGGGTAAACGCATGACGACGTCAGATACGGCCGCGCATACGCAGCCTTTCCAGGCCGAGGTTTCCGAGCTTCTGCACCTGATGGTGCACTCCGTCTATTCCGAGACCGA
Source organism: Bradyrhizobium sp. Unk1 (assembly GCF_059512345.1). Lineage (NCBI taxonomy): Bacteria > Pseudomonadati > Pseudomonadota > Alphaproteobacteria > Hyphomicrobiales > Nitrobacteraceae > Bradyrhizobium > Bradyrhizobium sp. Unk1. The sequence goes on along the minus strand of NZ_JCAMOP010000043.1, from coordinate 38,031 downwards.
CATCTTCCTGCGCGAGCTCGTCTCCAACGCATCGGACGCCTGCGACAAGCTGCGCTATGAAGCCATCGCCAGCCCGGCGCTGCTGGGCGAGGGCGACGCGCTCAAGATCCGGATCATGCCGAACAAGACGGCCGGAACGCTCACGATCGCCGACAACGGCATCGGCATGGAGCGCCAGGAGCTGATCGACCATCTCGGCACCATCGCCCGCTCCGGCACCAAGGCGTTCGTCTCGAAGCTGAAGGAGGCCAAGGACGGCCTCGGCCTGATCGGCCAGTTCGGCGTCGGCTTCTATTCCGCCTTCATGGTCGCCGAGAAGATCGTCGTCGTCAGCCGGCGTGCCGGCGAGAGCGACGTGTGGAGCTGGACGTCCTCCGGCGGCTCCGGCTTCGAGATCGCGCGCGCCAGGGATGAGGAAGCGGCGCGCGTCGCACGCGGCACCGAGATCGTCCTGCACCTGAAGGACGACGCCAAGAAGTATCTCGAGACCTACGAGATCGAGCGCGTCGTCAGTGCCTATTCCGACAACATCCTGTTCCCTATCGAGCTGGTGCCGGAAGAGGGCGAGCCGCGCCAGATCAACTCGGCGAGCGCGCTGTGGCAGCGCTCCAAGTCCGAGCTGACGGCCGAGGACTACAAGAAGGCCTATCAGCAGATTGCATCGGCCTTCGACGATCCCGCGATGACGCTGCACTACCGCGCCGAGGGCCGCTATTCCTACGCCGTGCTGCTGTTCGCGCCGTCGACGAAGCCGTTCGACCTGTTCGAGCCGAACCGCAAGGGCCGGGTGAAGCTTTACGTCCGCCGCGTCTTCATCACCGACGATGCCGATCTGTTGCCGGGCTATCTCCGCTTCATCCGGGGCGTGGTCGACAGCGAAGATCTCCCGCTCAACATCTCGCGCGAGATGCTCCAGAACAATCCGCAGCTCGCGCAGATCCGCAAGGCCGTGGCGACCAGGGTCGTGTCCGAGCTCGAAAGCCTTGCCGACAAGGACCCGGAGAATTTTGCCATGATCTGGGACGCCTTCGGCGCAGTGCTGAAGGAAGGCATCTACGAGGATTTCGAGCGGCGCGAAAAGCTGCTGTCCCTGTCCCGATTCACCACCACCTCGGGCGAGAAGCGGTCGCTGAAGGACGTCATCGCCGGTTTCAAGCCGAACCAGACCGAGATCTATTATCTCGTCGGCGACAGCATCGAGCGGCTGAAGTCCAATCCGCGGCTGGAAGCCGCGACCGCGCGCGGCATCGAGGTGCTGCTGCTGTCGGATCCGGTCGATGCCTTCTGGACCTCGATGCCATCGGAGTTTGACGGCAAGCCGCTGAAATCGCTGAGCCAGGGCGATCTCAATCTCGACCTGATCCCGCGCACCGACGAGGCCGACGAGGCGAAGAAGGACGAGCCGCAAGCCGACGAGGCCGCCACCATCGCGGTGATCAAGGCCGCGCTCGGCGAGCGCGTCAGCGACGTCAAGGTCTCGACGCGCCTCACCAGTTCTGCCTCCTGTCTCGTCGCCGACAGCCAGGGCCCGAGCCGCGAGCTCGAGCGCATTCTGTCGCAGCAGAACCGCGGCATGCGCACCAAGCCGATCCTCGAGATCAATCTGCGCCATCCGCTGGTGACGGCGATCACCAGGGCGCAGGCCGGCTCCAGGGCGGTCGACGATCTCAGCCTGCTCCTGTTCGAACAGGCGCAGATCCTGGACGGCGAATTGCCCGAAGACCCCGCCGCGTTTGCGGCAAGGCTGAACCGGCTGGTGTTGCAAGGGCTGGGCGGGTAGCGCGCGCAGCGCACCCCGCTCACCTTGCCGTCATCCGCCGGAGGAACAGTCGCCTCCGGCGTGGTGTTATGCCATAGGAGGACGTCGGCACGAGATTCGACGCCGCCATCGATTCGAGGACGTCTCCATGCGCCTGCCTCTCCTGACCCTCACCGCGATTGCCGCGCTGTTCGTGGCGGCAGATGCCGGCGCCCAGACCTATGACCCGCGCTATCCGGTGTGCATGCACGTCTATACTGCGGGCGGCCGGGGCGGTGGCGGCGACTATTACGACTGCTCCTTCACCTCGATCCCGCAGTGCCGGGCCACGGCGTCGGGCCGCGCGGCGAGCTGTGACGTCAATCCCTATTACGCCTACAACGAGCCGCCGCCGCCCCCGCGCAAGCGTCACAAGAAGGTGCAGTAGTTGTTGGCTATGCGGCGCGCAGCAACATCCCTCATGCGTTTCTCTTCCGCGCTGATCATCACCGTCGGCGCGCTGACCGCGGCTGCGCCGTCGCATGCGCAGACCTTTGATCCCAGCTATCCCGTCTGCATGCACGTCTATTCCGGCGCGAACGGTGGCGGCGGAGAGTGGTACGATTGCTCCTTCACGTCGCTGCCGCAGTGCCGCGCCACGGCGTCGGGCCGCGCCGCGACCTGCGATCTCAATCCGTATTATCCGGTGAACGTTGCGCCGCTGCGCCCACGCTACAGGCGAGGCGGCTAGCGCCCACCACCCGTTCAGCTGCGAATCCGGCGGAGCATGCAGAACTAGGTGCCGTGAGGCGCCTTGTTGGCAGCCGCGAAGATCGCGTCGGTCAATTGCCAGGTCATCTTGTCCGTGGTCCAGTCGCTGGCGTGCAGCCTGGTGTCATCGCCCGGGTCGACCAAACGGTCGAACGAAATCCTTGCGACCTCGTGCCAGCTCTTCATCAGCGCGAAGCGGCGGAAGACGTTGATCCGTTTCTTGTGCGCGATCCGGCTGATCGCCTCCACCATGGCGTTCGCCTTTTTGCGCTTGGCCGGTGTCAGCACCGCAGGCACATATTGAAGGTCCATCAGGATCACGTCGATCCGCTTCGCGCCGAGCAGTTGGTCGACACCTTTACGGATGGCCTTCGTGGTGTCCGCGAACGAGGGACCTCCGGCTTGCCACACTGAATTGGTGCCGACCTGCCAGATGACGAGATCGGGATTCAGATCGAAGACGTCATGGGCGAACCGCTTCAGCTCCAAGGGAGCGTCTTCGCCGCCGACGCCCCGGTTGATCACCTCGATTCCGACATTTGGAAACTTGATCCGAAGATCCGCCAGCAGCCGTTGCGGATAGGGAGCGATGCCTCCTTCGCCCGCCGTGGTCGACGAGCCGATCGCAACCACTCTGGCCTGCCCACCCTTCGCGCGGCCGGCGAAATTCTTCAGGGGCTGCTCGAACGGGGCGGCCTGGACCGGAAACTCTGACGGATCGAGAGCCACGGGACGCCTCCCTTTCGTAGCCATGACAACGCAGGGTAGAAAAGCATAGCCCGTTTACCAGGAAGCGCCTAGCCTCGGCGAGGCCGGATCGCTACCCCGTGCTGATCCCCGACAAACTCGACCACCTTGCGCCAGCGCTCAGTCTCCGTCGTCTGCATGCCGCCGAACTCGCCCGCGTCGGATGGCTAGAGTTAATCACGTACTAACCTGACTTTACCTTGTCTCTTAACACCTGGGCAGGGCGGGCGAGCTAAGCTCGGGAAGCAGCAGATACGTTCCGAAAGAATGGACGGCATGACCACCGGCGTCATCGAGCAACCGAAAGTCGCGCGCGCACCTTCGGCTTCAAAGATCTGGCTGAAGGCGATCGAGCTCACCGCGCGCATCGAGACGCTGCCGGGCCGACTGTTCGCCGACGTCGTCGACGATTGGGCGCAGCGTCAGCCCGCTCGCACCGCGCTGGTCGCAGATGAGACGACGATCGACTACGCAGGCCTCGCGAAGCGCATCAACCGCTATGCGCGCTGGGCGCGCTCGATCGGCGTGGCCAAGGGGGATACCGTCGCGCTGATCATGCCGAACGGCATCGACTATGTTGCCGCATGGCTCGGCATCAGCCGGGTCGGCGGTGTGGTCGCGCTGATCAACACCAAACTCGTCGGCCCGTCGCTGGCGCATTGCGTCGATGTCGCCAGGCCGTCGCACGTCATCGTCGCGCACGAGCTCATGGGAGCCTTGGACGGCGCGTCGCCGCACCTGAAGACAGAAGCAAAAGTCTGGACCCATGGCGATGCCCGCAGCGAGCGCGCGATCGACGTCGCACTTGCCGCGCTTGAGGACGGGCCGCTCTCGCCGGACGAGCATGGCGACGTGACGATCAACGACCGGGCCCTGCTGATCTACACCTCCGGGACCACCGGCCTGCCGAAGGCAGCGAGCATCAGCCACCGCCGCATCCTCAACTGGGGCTTCTGGTTCGCCGGCCTCACCGGCGCCACGCCGCAGGACCGGCTCTATGACTGCCTGCCACTGTTCCACTCGGTCGGCGGCATTGTCGCCCCGTGCAGCATGCTCGCCGCCGGCGGCTCGGTGGTGATCGCGGAAAAATTCTCGGCCTCGAATTTCTGGCCCGACATCGTGCGGCACGATTGCACGCTGTTCCAGTACATCGGCGAGCTCTGCCGCTACCTTCTGAAGGCGGCGCCGTCCGAATACGAGAACCGTCACCGCCTGCGGCTCGTCTGCGGCAACGGCCTGCGCGGCGACATCTGGGAGGATTTCCAGAACCGCTTCGGCATTCCGCGCATCCTCGAATTCTATGCGGCGACGGAAGGCAATTTCTCACTGTTCAACGTCGAGGGCCAGCCGGGCGCGATCGGCCGCGTTCCGCCGCTGCTCGCGCATCGCTTTCCGGCGGGGCTCGTCAAGCTCGACCCTGATAGCGGTGCGCCGCTGCGCAACGAAGAGGGATTTTGCATTGCCTGCGCCAGGGGCGAGGCCGGCGAAGCCATCGGCCGCATCGGCACCGCCGATGAAGGCGGCGGCCGCTTCGAGGGCTATACCGACGCCGGCGAGACCGAGAAGAAGATTCTGCGCGACGTCTTCGCCAAGGGCGATGCCTGGTTCCGCACCGGCGATCTGATGCGGCTCGACGACAAGGGCTTCTTCCATTTCGTCGACCGCATCGGCGACACCTTTCGCTGGAAGGGCGAGAACGTCGCGACATCGGAGGTCAACGACGCCGTGCGCGATTTCACCGGCGTGATCGATGCCACCACCTGCGGCGTCAGCATCCCCGGCGCCGATGGCCGCGCCGGCATGAGTGCCATCGTCGTGAACGAGGGGTTTTATATCGAAGCGCTGCCTGCGCATCTGGCGCAGCGCTTGCCGGTTTACGCCCGCCCAGTCTTCGTCCGTATCTCGCGCGAGCTCGATGCGACCGAGACGTTCAAGCAGAAGAAGGGCGAGCTGGCCCGGGAGGGCTTTGATCCGGGGCTGATAAGCGATCCGCTGTTCATGCTCGACCCGAAATCCGGCGCCTATGTTGCGTTGGACACGGACGTGTACGCAGGGATCATCGATGGCGCGATCAGGCTCTAGCCGCAGCAAAATCCGCCAGATAGGTCCAATTTTATCTGAATTGTCCAAGAAGCCATTTACTTCTGTCGGGTAAACAACACGGGCCATGGGGAGGCGGTCATCAAGAGCCGCCGTAACACGAACCATCAATAACAAGAGCGAGCCAGCCATGTCGGTAAGGTCTAAGGTCATCGAAGCGATCCAGCAGATCGCCAAGGAGCAGCACGTCACGCTTCCCGCACTCTCGGACGATCTTTCGCTGCACGAGACGGGTTTCGATTCCCTCGCCTTCGCAATTCTGGTGGCGCGCCTCGAGGACGAGACCGGCGTCGATCCCTTCACCATTTCCGAGGACGCTGCGTTCCCCGCCACCGTGGGCGATTTCGTGCGGGCCTACGAAAATGTCCCCGCGTGAGATTTTTGCGCTCCGCGACTATCTGAGCCCGGAGCTCGAGGGCCGCACGATCTCCGACGCCCATCATGTGGTGTCGCTGACGGACGTGCTGGGGCATACGGTTCTGGGCGGCCGCCTGCGTGAGCTGGCGGGCCGCTCGGTCCTGCTGAAGTTGTCGGACCAGCTCAAATCGGGCCTCGCCATGATCGAGCTCGACGGTGTTGTGCGGCGCATGCTGCTGTGCCCGCCCGATCTCAATCCCGACCATCTCGACGCGCTGATCGCGGATGCCGAGATCGATGCCGTCGTCAGCGACGAGCCCGCTCAATGGGCCGCAAAGGCGGTCGCGCTCGTCGTCGCCGCGCAATTGCCGCTTCAGGCCACAGCGTCGGCCAAGACCGAACGCGCCACGGAATGGCTGATGCTGACGTCCGGCACGTCGGGCGTACCAAAAATCGCCGGCCATACGCTGGAAGCACTGACGGGCGCCATCGTCGCCGAAGGTCCCGCGCGCGGACCCGCGCCGGTCTGGGCGACATTCTACGACATTCGCCGCTATGGCGGCCTGCAGATCTTCCTGCGCGCGGTTCTCTCCGGCGGCTCGATGGTGCTGTCCGATCCGCATGAAGCGCTCGGCGACCACGTCGCGCGGCTGAACGCGCGCGGCGTCACCCATATCTCCGGCACGCCATCGCATTGGCGCAAGCTCTTGATGAGCGGCTCGGCTGCACAGTTCGCGCCGGGATACGTCCGTCTGTCCGGCGAGATCGCCGACCAGGCGGTGCTCGACGGCCTGAAAGTCGCGTTCCCCAATTCCTCCGTCGGTCACGCCTACGCCTCGACCGAGGCCGGTGTCGGCTTTGCCGTCAATGACGGGCTGGAGGGCTTTCCGGCAAATTATCTTGGTAACCGCAACGGCGTCGAGATGAAGGTCGTGGACGGCTCGCTGCGCATCCGTTCGACGCGCACGGCGCGTGCTTACATCGGCCGCAATGCGGCCGCGCTCACCGATGACGACGGGTTCGTCGACAGCGGCGACATCGTCGAGTTGCGCGGTGACCGCTATTATTTCGTCGGCCGCCGCGGCGGCATCATCAATATCGGCGGGCTGAAGGTTCACCCCGAGGAGATCGAGGCGGTCATCAACCGCCATGCCAACGTGCGGATGTCGCGGGCGAAATCGCGCCGCAGCCCGATCACCGGCGGCATCGTCGTCGCCGACGTGATCCTCGCCGACGGCACCGATCAGGCGCGGGCAAAGGAGATCCGCGACCAGATCCTGGATCAGTGCCGCGCGCAGCTTGCTTCTCACAAAGTGCCGGCGGTGATCCGCTTCGTCGAGGCGCTCGACGTCACCCCGGCCGGAAAACTGGCGCGCACCGATGCATAATGTCCTCGTCACCGGCGGCAGCCGCGGCATCGGCCTTGCGATCGGCAGGCGGCTGGCTGATGCCGGCTATAACGTGATTGCGGCGGCACGGCGCGAGAGCGACGAGCTCAGGGCGGCGATCGGCCTCTCCGAAGGGCGCCTGCATTTCCGCGCCTGCGACCTCGCCGTGATCGACGCGATCCCGGCGTTCGCGAAGCTTATCCGCGACGAGTTCGGCCCGATCTACGGCCTCGTCAACAATGCCGGCCTCGGCACCGAAGGCCTGCTCGCCACCATGCACAATTCCGAGATCGAGGCGCTGGTGCAGCTCAACGTGCTGTCGCCGATCATCCTCACGAAGTATGTCGCGCGCCAGATGATGGCGGACGGCGCCGGCCGCATCATCAATATCTCCTCGATCATTGCGACCACGGGCTACAACGGCCTGTCCGTCTACGGCGCGACCAAGGCCGCCGCCACCGGCTTCACCCGCTCGCTCGCGCGCGAGGTCGGCAAGCTCGGCATCACCGTGAACGCGATCGCGCCCGGTTTCATCGACACCGAGTTGACGAACAATCTCTCCGACGAAGGGCGCAAGCGCATCGCCGGCCGCAGCGCGCTGCGTCGCCTGCCGGAGACCGACGATGTCGCGCGCATGGTCGAATATCTGCTGGGCGAGGGCGGCCGCAACGTCACCGGCACCGTGTTCACGATCGACGCGGGGAATACGGCGTAAGCGGAACTCCGCCGCCACAATTGAGTTGATCCGGCACAATGACATCGAGCCGGATTTGGTCGTAAGATGCCCCGCAATCGATTGGGTTACGTCAATCGATCTGCCCTAATCGAAGGGGAGCAGTCGATGGCCGCGCAAAGCATGACCGCTTCAAATCAGAGTCGGACCGAGCAGCCTCTTGCGAAGCCGGACGACATCCATTGCACGCCGATGACAAATCAGAATTCGGGCAGTCACGGCTATCAGATGTATCCGCAGCAATTCGTGCGCCTCGTCGGCTGCCACGACGCCTCGCTCGAGGCCTTGCGCAAGCGCGAGGACGAAAAGCTGCACTAGGCGTTCACGTCGCTTGCTTCGGCAGATCAATCCGGTCGTGTGAAAATTCCGGCGGCCCTTCGGTCAGGCGGCGGATGCGGCGTTCGCGTTCGTCCGTGGGCAATGCGGGGTCGAGCAGCCGCTCGATCTCGTGCACGGCCAGCGCCTCGATCCTGGTGGCGTCGGATACGACTGGCGGATCCGACGTGAATGCCGGGGGCGCAACCTTCAGGCCCAGCTCGACCAGCTTGCAGATCGCAGCCGAACGCGACAGGTGATGAGCTTCAGCCCAGGCATCGACGGTCGCGGTCAGTCGCTCCGGCATCTTCACCGCGCTGACCGGATCGAGCCCCGTGCGCCGGCGCACCGGAACGTTCGAGTCCTTGTTGCCGAAGTCGGGCACTTCGATCATCCCATGTAATCTCTGGAGATGCCCCGACCATAGCCGCTCTTCCGGCCGGCTGTTTGACGCCGATCAATGACGGACTGCGGCATTTGCGGCGCGCCGCGATCTTGTTGTCCGGGTGCATTTCGGCCAATGATCGGGAATCGAAAGAGGGCGCCGGCCGGCGAACCCGGATCGATCCTGCCTCGTATCTTTCCTCGGACGCGCTTCCCAACCATCCGGCATCACCCGATGACATCAGGCGAATCCTTCTACGGCGGCATTCCCGTCTTCCGCGGCTTCACCAGCCTGATGGACCCCGCGCTCTATGCGCCGCTTCCGGATGATTGGAGCATCGGCGTCGCCGACATCGTCGATTCCACCAAAGCGATTGCGGCGCAGCGCTACAAGGCGGTCAACATGGCCGGTGCCGCCGTGATCGCAGCGGTGACCAACGCGCTCGAGGGGCGCGAATTCCCCTTCGTGTTCGGCGGCGACGGCGCGAGCTTTGCGGTTGCGCCTTCCGATGTCGAACACGCCCGCGACGCGCTGGCCGCGACCGCGACCTGGGTGCGGGAAGATCTCGATCTGAAGATGCGCGTCGCGCTGGTGCCGGTGAGTGCGATCCGCGCGCAAGGGCTCGACGTCCGCGTCGCTCGCTTCGGTCCGTCGGCCAATCTGTCCTATGCGATGTTTTCCGGCGGCGGGCTCGCCTGGGCCGACGCCGCCATGAAGCGCGGCGAGTTCGCGGTCGCCGAAGCGCCGGCGGGCACGCAGCCCGATCTTTCCGGCCTGTCGTGCCGCTTCGAGGTGATGCCGGCCGCGCGCGGCCTGATCCTGTCGGTGCTGGTGATGCCGGCGCGCGGTGCCGATCCGGACGCCTTCCGCAAGGTGATCGAGGACATCATCCATCTCGTGGAGCGCAGCCCGGATGGCGGCCGCCCGGTGCCGCCGCAGGGGCCGCCGCTGAAATGGCCGCCGCAGGGGCTGGAATTCGAAGCCCGCACCAGGCGTGGCGGCCCGCTGATTGCGCGTCGCGCCAGCGTCCTGGCCTACACGCTGTTCGTCTATCTGATCATGCGTTTCGACCTCAACGTCGGCGGCTTCGTGCCAAACATCTACAAGCGCCAGGTGGTCGAGAATTCAGACTTCCGCAAATACGACGATGGCCTGCGCATGATCCTCGACTGCACCCCGCAGCTCGAACGCGCGTTGAGCGACTGTCTCGCGGCTGCGGCGCGCGACGGCATCGTGCGCTACGGCCTCTACCAGCAGGACGCCGCGATGATGACCTGTTTCACGCCGTCGGCCCTGCGCAGCGACCACGTCCATTTCATCGACGGCGCGCGCGGCGGCTACGCGTCGGCGGCAACGGCGTTGAAGGCGATGGTGGGGTAAGGGGATTCTCGTGTCCCGGACGCGCTGCGTCCGGGGCACGAGAGTTCGTAGATCTCAGCGTCCCGCGCGCGTCCAGGTCTCGCCGCCGCAGAGCGCGCCGACGCAGCCTTCGACCCGCAGCGAATCCGCACCAGTCACGGAGACGTTGCTCGCATAGGTGCTGCCGTCATCGGCATTGTAGATCTGGCCCGACCATTTGTTCGGCCCTGAGGGCTCCATGCCGCTGAACAGCGGCAGGCCGATCATCGCGCGTTTGGCGAGCGCAGGATTGGGATTCTTGCTGTCGGTCGCAGGCTGGCCGGTCGCGGTGTCATAGGGCTCGCGCAGCCAGACGATATGGCCGCAGATGCCGCCGCCGCATTTGCTGATCTTGACGCGCGCATCGCCGGCCTGCGTCAGCCAGGTCCCATCGGCGCTCTGCGCGTGGGCGGCAGGCGCGCCAAACATTGCAGCCAGGATGACGGAAAGGATGGCGAATCTGCCGAACATGGAAAGGGCCCCCAAAAATTGAGGCGCCTCCATAGCAGTCCGGCAGGATAGTGCAACGCTGGATGGAATCACATTCCCGCGTTTATCCCGCCCACGTTCATTTGCCTGCGCTCATTTGCCCCAGCGGGCGAAGGCGACCGAGGCCGCGGTCGAAAGCCCGAACACGACCATGGCGCCGCCGACCAGCGCGAACAAGGTCCAGGCCGGCGCCTGCGCCTGCGCCGTCATGAGACCGACGCCGCCGATCGCGACGATCAGCAGCCGCGCCGTGGAGGCGAGCACCGGACCGCCGACGCGCGCCGCACCTTGCGAGGAAAAATACAGCGACACGCCCATGCCGAAGAACATGAAGGCCGGCCCCGCCCAGTGGAAATAGCTGTGCGCCGCCGCGGTGACGCCGGGATCCGCAGTGAAGAGCGATACCCACAACGCCGGATCAAGCGCGACGACGAGGCCAATCACGCCGACGGTCAATCCCGAAGCCGCGGCCGCGGTCCAGGCGACACGTCGGGCGCGTTTCACATGTCCGGCGCCCATGGCCATGCCGACCATCGGCACCGAGGCGATGCCGAAGGCGAAGGTGATCGGGATCAGCAGGAATTCCAGCCGCGAGCCGATGCCGTAGCCGGCCAGCATCTCGGTGCCGAAGGTCGCGAGGATCTTTGTGAAGATCAGAATCGTGAGCACGGTCTGGAGCGGCGACAGGCAGGCGACCGCGCCGACCTTGAGGATGTCCAGGAACATCGCGCGTTCGAAATGGAAGGCGCGGACCTTCAGCGGCAGCCGGCTGCGGCCCGACAGGAGATACCAGACGAAGAAGATCGCCGCGCAGGTGAAGGCGATCAACTGGCCGGCGGCGACACCGGGCATGCCGAATTGCTTCGCGCCGAACAGGCCGAGCCCCAGCGCGCCGCCGAGCGCGATCTGGAGCGCGCTCGCCCCGATCAGAATCATCGAAGGCAGGCGCATGTCGCCGGTGCCGCGGATCACCGAGGCCAGCGTGTTGACGAGCCAGATCGCGACCGCGCCGGAGAACAGCATTTGCGAATAGCCGCTGGCTTCCTCGAGCACGCGCTCGCGTCCGCCGAGCAGCGTGAAGAAGCTGCGGCCGAAAGCGAGCATCATCGCCGTGAAGAACAGCCCGCCGCAGAGGCCGATGATGGCGGCGTGCAGCGCCAGCGCCGCGGCGCGGTCACGATCGCCTGCGCCGAGCGCGCGGCTGATCGCGGACGAAACGCCGCCGCCCATCGCGCCCGCGCTCATCATCTGCGTCAGCATCGCAAACGGAAACACCAGCGCGATCGCCGCCAGCGGAATGGTGCCGAGCCGGCCGATATAGGAGGTCTCGGCAATCGCAACCAGCGTGCTTCCGACCATCGCGATCATGTTGGGGATCGCGAGCCGCAGCAGCGTCGGCAGGATCGGCGCCGTCAGCAGGCCCGCAATGGGGGAAGCGACCGGTGCACGTGGCGGCGCGGCGTCTGCGGAGGCGTCGATCGTCATGTCCACCGGGCGGAATATTGGATGACGATCGACATTTTATAGGGCGCAGCGCCTTCGCGCCAGTCCTCCCCTCACGCAGGGCTCACCAGGGCAGGCCGCATAGGTCGATGGTGCCCAGCGTCGGCGCGCGGACGATGTTGAAGACGTAGGGCGCCATGTAGTCGAAGCGGATCCGACCCTCCGGCTGCTCGCAATAGACCTCGCCCTTGAAGGGCAGCCAGCTGCGGGCTTGGTAGAACGCAAAATTGTCCGGTTCGGAGAACAGCAGCCCGAAACGGACCGCCTCGTTGGCGCGCATGGTGTGGATGGCTGCGTCGATCGCCATGGTCGCGTAGCCGCGACCGCGCCGGTCCTCGCGCGTGCAGACCCCGCCGATGCCGCCGATGTGAACCTTCTGTCCATTCCAGGTGACGGTACGGAAGTAGATGCCGACGTGGCAGACGAGGCCGTCCTCGGGCGTCTCGATCAGCACGCGCAGATCGGCATTGGCCCATTTGACGTGGGCCCAGGGCTTATCCGCGACCATGTGCGGACCCCAGACCGCCTGATGCAGCGGCTCCGCGATCCGCCACGAGGCGTCGCCGTTCAAAATGTCGATCTCGATGCTCATCGCTTTCTCTTTCGCATCCTCGCGCCGTGGTGCGTTCGTTCTGCCATAAGCGCCTCAAAGGCAATGATATTTTACGGCCTGTCGAAGCGCGCCCCACGATGCGTCGATTTTATGCAATCCGGCCAATCGGCCGCATCACCCATTTTCGCAAATTGGCGGTATTTAACGGCGGTGGAACCTTCTATAAGACTCCCCGTTAAGCCAGTTCCCCATCAGTCGCGGACAACAACCCATGACCTTTACGCTGCCCCCACTCCCTTACGCCTATGACGCCCTCGGCCAGTTCATGTCGAAGGAGACGCTGGAATTCCACCACGACAAGCATCATCAGGCCTACGTCACCAACGGCAACAACGCGCTTAAGGGCACCGAATGGGAAGGCAAGTCCCTTGAGGAGATCGTCAAGGGCTCGTTCGGCAAGAACCCGGCCGTGTTCAACAATGCCGGCCAGCACTACAACCACATCCACTTCTGGAGCTGGATGAAGCCCAATGGCGGCGGCACCAAGCTGCCGGGCAAGCTCGAGAAGAAGATCAACGAGGACCTCGGCGGCTTCGAGAAGTTCAAGACGGACTTCCAGGCGGCCGGCGTCGGCCAGTTCGGCTCCGGGTGGGCCTGGCTGCAGGTCAAGAACGGCAAGCTCGAAATCTCCAAGACCCCGAACGGCGAGAATCCGCTGGTGCACGGCGCCACCCCGATCCTCGGCGTGGACGTCTGGGAGCACTCCTACTACATCGACTATCGCAATCGCCGTCCGGACTATCTGAAGGCGTTCGTCGAGAACCTCGTGAACTGGGAATACGTCGAGTCCCTGTACGACAAGGCGTAAGGCTTCTTGGTCATTCCGGGGCGGCGCGTCAGCGCCGATCCCGGACTCCATCGGGCGTCAGTCCGCGTGGACAAATGGATTCCGGGCTCGCGCCCCGCGCGCCCCGGAATGACGAAAAGGCGGTCGCATGCGCGGCCGCCTTTTTGCTGTGCGGAATTCGCCGAACTAGTCCTGCGCAGTGCGCGCATCGGCCTGTGATCGTATCGTTTGCATCGCGTGGACGCCGCCCTTAATCAGAATGGGCATCACCCTCGATCCGACCGAGCCGTTGTCAGAACCTTCCCCGAACAATCCGGCGCCTGCCGAGGACGCGGAGTCCGAGCCGCGGCCGGGGCGTGTGCGCAAGCCGATCGGCTGGTCGACCATCATCATCGCGGTGCTGGTGGCGGTGAGCGCGGGCCTGGTCTGGCGGCGTGATGGCACAGACGGTGTCCTGGAGATTCTCACGCACGACCTCTCGCTGTTCGGCGGCATCCTGCCGCGCGTGCTGGCGGGCTGCCTGCTCGGGGCCTTCATCTCCGAAATCCTGCCGCACGAAAAAGTCTCGCGCTCGCTCGGGCCGAAATCCGGGCTGATGGGCCTTTTGATCGGCACCGCCTTCGGCGCGATCCTGCCGGGCGGACCCTTCACCGCCTATCCCGTGGCGAGCGCGCTGCTCGCCGTCGGCGCCGATTTCGGCGCCACCATCGCCATGGTCGTGAGCTGGACCCTGATCGGCTACGGCCGCGCGGTGGCCTGGGAAATCCCGATCATGGGCACCGACTTCACGCTGTGGCGGATCCTGATCTCGCTGCCGCTGCCGGTGCTCGCCGGCGCGCTGGGCCGCTTCGTCTATGTCCGGATCTATCCGCAGCCGGCCGCGAAGGACGACGAGAATTGAGCGCGGCGCTTCTGATCGACATCCTGCTGTGGGGCTCGGTTTTCGGCGTCGGCCTGATCGCCTTCCGCCGCGGCCCACCGGTGTTCAAGGCCTCGCTCCGCGAAGGCTCCATGGACTTCATCAACATCGTGCCGCGCATCGCCCTCGGGGTGATCGGCTCCGGCTACATCGCCGCCATCATCCCGCAGGAGGTGATCACCGGCTGGCTCGGGCCGGACAGCGGCTGGCTCGGGGTTGCGACCGCCGTGGTCGCCGGCGCCGCCACCCCCGGCGGACCCGGGATCGGCTTTTCCATCGGCACGGTGGCGCTGAAGTCGGGCGGCGGGGTGCCGCAGGTGGTCGCCTATGTCGTCGCCTGGGCCCTGTTCGCCTTCCAGCGGGTGATTCTGTGGGAAATCCCGTTCATGCCGGCCCGGTTCGTCTGGTTCCGCTGCGTCGTCTCGGTGCCGTTCCCGTTCGCCGCCGCCGCCATCGCGATGGTGATCGGCAAGCCCTGAGCCGGCCGTGGACAGGGGTAATGTTATAATATAACGTCTTAGACATGGTTCCCGCCGCGTCCCACGCCCATCAGCACGACCACGTTCATGACCATTCTCATGACCACGGGCATTCGCATGGCCACGACCATACCCACGCCCATGTCCATGATGCGGCCTCGCCCCATCCGGCCCAGGACGCGCCCTGGTCGATCCTGCGCATGACCTTGGCCGGCCGGCTCGCGGCCGCGCTTGTCGTCTGTGCCGTGCTCTGGGGCGTGGTCTTCCTGGCGATGAGGTGACCATGGCGGCGGCACTGCACTTTCACAACGTCACGCTCGGCTATGACCGTCACCCGGCCGTGCATCATCTCAACGGCGAGGTCGCAGCTGGCGCGCTGGTCGCCGTGATCGGCCCGAACGGCGCCGGCAAGTCGACGCTGTTGCGCGGCATCGTCGGCATCCTCCGGCCGCTCGACGGCAGCATCCATCTCGGCGGACTCGATTCCCGTGATATCGCCTATCTGCCGCAGAGCGCGGAGATCGACCGCAGCTTCCCGATCTCGGTGTTCGACTTCGTCGGCACCGGGCTGTGGCGCGACGCGGGCCTGTTCGGTGGCATCGGCAAGGCTGCGCGCGAGAAGATCCTGCGCGCGATCGCCTCCGTCGGCCTCAACGGCTTCGAGAACCGCCCCATCGGCACGCTCTCGGGCGGGCAGATGCAGCGCATCTTGTTCGCGCGCGTGCTGCTCCAGGACGCGCGCCTGATCGTGCTCGACGAGCCCTTCAACGCCATCGACAGCAAGACCACGGCCGATCTGCTTGCGCTGGTGAAGCACTGGCACGGCGAAGGCCGCACCGTGCTCGCCGCGTTGCACGACATGGAAATGGTGCGCAACCATTTCACCGAAACGCTGGTGCTGGCGCGCGGGCCCGTGGCCTGGGGACCGACGGCGGAGGTGCTGACGCCGGAAAACCTGCTGGTCGCGATGCGGATGTGCGAGGCTTTTGACGACAGTGCCACGGCTTGCGCCGAGGACGGACGTTCGCGGGCGGCGTGATCACAGATGATCTATGACGCGCTGATCGGCCCGTTCACCGAATTCGAGTTCATGCGGCGCGCGCTTGCCGCCGTGATCGCGCTGTCGCTGGCGGGCGCGCCGATCGGCGTGTTCCTGATGCTGCGGCGGATGAGCCTCGTCGGCGACGCCATGGCGCATGCGATCCTGCCCGGTGCGGCCGTCGGCTTCCTGCTCTCCGGCCTCAATCTGTTCGCGATGACCGCCGGCGGCCTGGTCGCAGGCTTTGCGGTTGCGATCCTCGCCGGCGTGGTCGCGCGTTCGACCGGGCTGAAGGAGGACGCCTCGCTTGCGACCTTCTATCTGGCCTCGCTGGCGCTGGGCGTCACCATCGTCTCGATCAAGGGCACCAATATCGACCTCTTGCACGTGCTGTTCGGCAACATCCTCGCGATGGACGACCAGACCCTGCTGGTGGTCGCCTTCAACGCCACGGTGACGCTGCTGGTGCTCGCGGTGATCTATCGCCCGCTGGTGATCGAGAGTGTCGATCCCCTGTTCCTGCGCACCGTCAGCCGCGCCGGCGGCCCCGCGCATCTCGCCTTCCTCGCGCTCGTCGTGATCAACCTCGTCAACGGCTTTCAGGCGCTCGGCACGCTGCTCGCGGTGGGCCTGATGATCCTGCCGGCCGGCATTGCCCGGTTCTGGTCGCGCGATCTCACCGTCATGATCTGCATCGCCGTCGTCGCTGCCGCGGTCTCGGGCTATGCGGGCCTTGTGCTGTCGTTTCAGACCCGCGTGCCGTCGGGCCCTGCGATCATTCTGGTGGCGACGGTGCTCTACATCGTCTCCGTCCTGTTCGGCCGCGTCGGCGGTATCGTCCGGCAGCTGTTTCCCGGCCGGCATCTGGAAGCGTGACGATGCGGCGTCTCCTGCTTTATGTGCTCCTGCTGATCGCCTCGCCGCTGCATGCGGCCGAGCGGCTCAATGTCGTCGCGAGCTTCTCGATCCTCGGCGATTTCGTCCGGAACGTTGGCGGCGATCGAGTCAACGTCACGACGCTGGTCGGCCCCGACAGCGACGTCCACGTCTACACGCCCGCGCCAAGCGATGCGAAGCGGATTGCGGACGCAAAGCTCGTGATCGTCAACGGGCTCGGCCTCGAAGGCTGGCTGCCGCGTCTGGTGCAGTCCGCCGGAAGCAAGGCGCAGGTGGTCACCGCGAGCGCCGGCATCGCACCGCTGAAGCTCGGCTCGGCCGCGGATCCGCATGCCTGGCAGTCCGTCCCGAACGCCAAGATCTACGTGAGCGACATCGCCAATGCGCTGGCCGCGGCCGACCCTGACGACGCCGAGTTCTTTCGCGCCCGGGCAAAGGCCTATCTGGATACGCTCGAAGCGCTCGACCGCGAGGTGCGGGAGGCCGTGGCGAAAATCCCACTGGGCCGGCGCAGGGTGATCTCCACCCATGACGCCTTCGGCTATTTCGCCGCCGAATATGGTGTCCAGTTCGTGGCCCCCTTGGGGGTCTCCACGGAGACCGAGCCCAGCGCGCGGGACATCGCCGCCATCATCGGCCAGATCAAGGCCCAAAAAATCCCGGCCGTGTTCCTGGAAAACATCAGTGATGACCGCCTGATCCGGCGGATCGCGGCCGAGACCGGGGCCAAGGTCGGCGGGACCCTGATTTCGGACGGTTTGACCGGCGAAAAGGGGCTCGCACCCACTTACATTGATATGGTCAGGCACAATATAAAGGCCCTGACCAGCGCGCTTGACCACTAGGGCAGGGGGCCACCCCGCCGTGCGTCGCGCGGAAAAGCCCGACCCGGAGTTGTTATGTCTGAAGCGTCCCAGAAAATTCCCGTGACCGTGCTGACCGGCTATCTCGGCGCCGGCAAGACCACGCTGTTGAACCGCATCCTGTCGGAAAACCACGGCAAGAAATACGCCGTCATCGTCAACGAATTCGGCGAGATCGGCATCGACAACGACCTCATCATCGGCGCCGATGAGGAAGTGTTCGAGATGAACAACGGGTGCATCTGCTGCACCGTGCGCGGCGACCTCGTGCGCATCATGGACGGCCTGATGAAGCGCAAGGGCAAGTTCGACGCCATTATCGTCGAGACCACCGGCCTTGCCGATCCGGCGCCGGTCGCCCAGACCTTCTTCGTCGACGAGGACGTGCAGAAGAACGCGCGGCTCGATGCCGTCGTCACGGTCGCCGACGCCAAATGGCTGTCCGACCGGCTCAAGGACGCGCCCGAGGCCAAGAACCAGATCGCGTTCGCCGACGTCATCGTGCTGAACAAGACCGATCTCGTCACCAAGCCGGAGCTTGCCGAGGTCGAGGCCCGCATCCGCGCCATCAACCCCTATGCCAAGCTGCATCGCACCGAGCGCTGCTCGGTGGCCCTGGCGGACGTGCTCGACCGCGGCGCCTTCGACCTCGACCGCATCCTCGACATCGAGCCGGATTTCCTGGAGGCCGACGATCATGACCACGACCATGATCATCACCATCACGGCCACGACCATCACCACCATGATCACGGCCACGGCCTGAAGCACTATCACGACGAGGACATGCAATCGCTGTCGCTCAAGACCGACAAGCCGCTCGATCCGAACGTGTTCATGCCCTGGCTCCAGAACCTGGTGCAGGTGGAGGGCGGCAAGATCCTGCGCTCCAAGGGCATCCTCGCCTTCCACGACGATGATGACCGCTATGTCTTCCAGGGCGTCCACATGATGCTGGAGGGCAACCACCAGCGGAAGTGGAAGGACGGCGAGCCGCGCGAGAGCCGCCTCGTCTTCATCGGCCGCGAATTGCCGGAAAAGGCCATTCGCGAGGGTTTTGAGAGCTGCATCGTCTCGTGATGAAAGAGTTTACGCCGGCCCCCGATTCCGCCTCGATCGTCTCCGTCACCGACCGCGTCAAGCCGGTTACGCTCGGCATGGGCGTGACCTCTGTGTATTTCCTTGGGCCCCGCGCCGCCTTCGTCGGCGGCGAGGAGAATGTCGCGCTCGTCGACGCCAAGGGCGAGATCACGACGGTCGCTGTCCATAGCGGCGGCATTCTGTCGACCGCCTCCGACGGCAAGCGCCTCATCATGGGCGGCGACGACGGTAAGGTTGTGTCGCTCGACGCCAAGGGTGAGGTGACGCTGCTCGCCACCGACCCCAAGCGGCGCTGGATCGACGCGGTGGCGCTCCATCCCGACGGTGCCTATGCCTGGTCGGCCGGCAAGAAGGCGACCGTCAAGAGCGGCAAGGCCGAGGAGAAGTCGCTTGAGGTGCCCTCGACCGTCGGCGGTCTCGCCTTCGCGCCGAAGGGCCTGCGGCTCGCGATCGCCCATTACAACGGCGCCACGCTGTGGTTTCCGAACATGGAAGGCTCAGCCGAATTCCTGCCCTGGGCCGGCTCGCATCTCGGCGTCACCTTCAGCCCCGACAACAAGTTCCTGGTCACCACGATGCACGAGGCGGCGCTGCACGGCTGGCGGCTTGCCGACAACAGGCACATGCGCATGACCGGCTATCCCGGCCGCGTCCGCTCGATGTCCTGGAGCGCGGGCGGCAAAGGGTTGGCGACTTCGGGTGCCGACACAGTCATCATCTGGCCGTTCGGCAGCAAGGACGGCCCGATGGGCAAGGAGCCCGCGATGCTCGCGCCGCTGCAGGCGCGCGTGTCGGTGGTCGCGTGTCATCCCAAGAACGACATACTCGCCGCCGGTTACAGCGACGGCACCGTGCTGATGGTGCGGCTCGAGGACGGCGCCGAGATCCTGGTCCGGCGCAACGGCACGCCTCCGGTCGCGGCGATTGCCTGGAACGCCAAGGGCACGCTGCTGGCCTTCGCCGACGAGAACGGCGACGGCGGATTGCTGGAGCTGTGAGACCGACTATCCACAGCCTCTCCCCGCTATGTTAATTTTGTTATCGTGTAACATAACCGACAAGCAGCCCCTGTAGGGTCGCGGATGCAGAGCGTGCGACGTGCAATTTCGAATTGCCGTCGTGCGGTCAATTGCGCACAGCGCCGGTCTCTCCGGAGTTTGCGTGCAATTCGATTTCTCGCATCAACACGCGCCACCGCAGGGAATTCAGATGCCCGTCATCCCCGATCTTCCGACTATCACCAGCATCACAGCGACCGATCCGACCCAGACCGACGCCGGAACGGTGCACTACACCGTCACCTTCTCGAAGCCTGTTCTTGGCGTCACGATCGATCAGTTCAGCCTTGCAACGAGTGGCAGCATCGGCGGCGCGGGCATCACCGACGTGACGCCGGTCGCCGGCAGCAACCTTTCGAGCTATACGGTCACGGTGAATACCGGATTCGGCTCCGGCTCGGTGGCGCTCCAGTTCACGGGAAGCAACGTCCACGATACCAATGGTTACTATGTCGGACCGTACCAATCCGAATCGAAGCTGACCGTAAACAGCCCGACGTCCTTCGCGATCGGCGACGTCAACGGAGACGGGAAGCTGGACGTCGTGATGGGGACAAACTTTTTCGTCAACCCGAGCTACGTCAGCGTGGCGCTGAACGACGGCACCGGTCACTTCTCCTCAGCCTCGAACACCTCGAGCCCAGGCCTATTGCCCTTGCTGGCGCTTGCCGATCTGAATGGCGACGGCAAGCTGGACATCGAACAGGTCACCCTCGACGGTACCGTGACTGTTCGTCTCGGCAACGGTAACGGCACGTTCGGGGCCAACACGAGCTATTCCGTCGGCAGCGGCGTCTATCAAACACCTAAAGTGATCGACGTGACCGGCGATGGCGTGCTCGACATCGTCGTCGGCAGCACGGTCCTGCCAGGAAATGGCAACGGTACGTTTGGGACTGCCATCACCACGAATCTCGGCGTCGGCTCCATCGCCTATGGCGACTTCAATGGAGACGGCAAGCTCGACCTCGTGACGAGGAATTCGACCAATCTGGCAATAGCGCTGAGCTTCGGCAATGGTGACGGCACGTTCCAGGCTCCGTCGTCCCCGGTCGGGACGGCGACATCTGTCCTCACCGGCGATTTCAACGGTGACGGCAAGCTCGACATGGCGGCCGTCAGCAGCGCCACAATCTCGATCCTGCTCGGCAACGGCGACGGTACTTTCACCTCGTCCGGGACGACTCTTCAGGCGGCGGGTACGATCGGATCCGGCGCGGTCGCCGACATCAACGGCGATGGCGTGGCTGATCTCGTGGTCGTCGGAACCAACAACACGCTCTCGACCTTCTTCGGTCACGGCGACGGCACGTTCGGGCAAGTGAGGATCTCGCCGCTCGACAAGACCGCCGGGCAGATCGGCGTCGGTGACCTGAACGGCGACGGCAAGGCCGACGTTCTGGTCGGATATCAATTCGGCACCAATCCTTTCACTCAAAGTTCGGGCACCGATATCCTGCTGACCGGTTCATCCAGCGAGACGGGACCGGCGTACACGATCGTGCGGACGTCGCCGGCGCTGACCATCACCGACGGGGACGTCACCCTCGGCGCCGACGGCAACAATTACATCAACGCGGCGCATTTCCATGGTGGGGCGACGACGTTGGCCGGCACCGGCAATGCCGGCGACACCATCTCGGTCACCGACGCCATGACTCACGCAGTCGTCGGCACGGCCACGGTCGGCCAGAACGGCACGTGGAGCCTCGGCGTGTCCGGCCTGCAGGACGGCACCACTTACAGCTATGTCGCGGCTGCGACCGACTCCCACGGCAACAGCAGCGTCGGCCCGGCGTTCACCTTCACGGTCGATGCGACCGCATCGCTCGGGATCACGGGCATCAATTTGTCGGCCGACTCGTCGGTGTCAAACCCGAAGGTCACCCTGCAGGGGACGACCGACGTGGCGGCGCAGGTGACCGTCACGGTCGGAGGGACCGACGTGATCGTCTCCAGCGCAACCGGATCGTGGCAGTTCAACAGCCAGGTGGTGCCGTTCGGATTGACGACGATCGCGGCTAGATTCTCGGATGCCGCAGGCAATGTCGGCGCCTCGCCGACCTATACGCTCATCAGGGGCGGCTATACGCTTGTCTCCAGCACGCAGATCACCAACGCGGTGGTTGTGAACAGTTTCTTCACCGTGGATTCCAACGCCGCGGAAACCGGTGCGATCGTGCTCTCCGGCGCGGGCGAAATCGTCCGCGGGACCTCGACCGGGGCAACGATATACAATGGTGGGAGCCAAGGGCTCGAATACGGCACGGCGACCGGGACCCTGGTGCAGGCTGGCGCCACTCAGCTCGTGAGCTTCCAGGGGACCGCCAAGGACACGGTGCTTTATGGCACGCAAACGGTCGGCAACACGGCGATCCACACCACGATCAAGTCGGGCGGACTCCAGAACGTCTACGTCAACGGCAGCACCTACGGCACCGTCATCGAGGCTCTTGGCACCCAAAGCACGGCCGGCGCCGACCACGATGCGATCGTCTTCGGCACGCAATATGTGACGGGCAGCAGCGCGAATGCCACGATCGGCTCGGGCGGCAATCAATACGATTACGGCACAGCGACCGGTGCAATGGTCCAGAGCGGCGGCTCCCAACACGTCTATCAAGGCGGCAGTGCCAGCGGCACCACCGTTGCTGCGGGCGGCTATCAGGACGTCTACCAGGGGATGGCCACCAACACCGTGCTCGCCGGCAATCAGCAGGTGCTTGCCGGTGGCCAGGCTGCCGGCACCGTCATCAATGCCGGTGGGCGGCAATATGTCGGCTCCGGTGGCGCGACCACCAATACGACCATCGCGACCGGCGGCTTCCAGTATGTCGACGCCGGTGCCACCGACAGCGGTGCGACCATCGCTGGTGGCCGGCAGTACATCGTCGGATCGGCGACGAGCACGACCGTTGGCGCGGGCGGCGTTCAGTACGACTACGGGACGGCAACCGGTGCGCTGGTCCAGAGCGGCGGCATCCAGCATGTCTATCAGGGCGGCAGTGCCGATGGCACGACCGTTGCCGCGGGCGGCTATCAGGACGTTTCCCAGGGGACTGTCACCAACACCGTGCTCGACGGTGAGCAGCAGGTGCTCACGGACGGCCATGCCACCGGCACCACCATCAATGCCGGCGGGCGGCAATATGTCGGTTCGGGCGGTGCAACCACCACCACGACCATCGAGACCGGCGGCTTCCAGTATGTGGACTCCGGCGCCACCGACGGCAGTGCCGCGATCAGCGGCGGCTACCAGTTCGTGGCGGGCACGGCGACCGGCGCCACCGTCAGCGGCGGCGGCGAGCAGGATGTCGGCGCAACCGGCACGGCTGCGAATACGCATCTCGACGGCGGCAGCGAGCATGTCTACGCCGGGGGCCTGCTCCAGAACGTCGATTTCGGCGGCTCGAACGGCGCAACGCTGGTGCTCGACGCGCCGACGGGCCTGTCTGGCGCGATCGCCAATTTCGGCGCTGACGACACCATCGACTTCCGCAACACGGTGGTCAGCAGTGTCGATGTCGACAGCGCGAACAATTTGACGGTCACGACCGACGGCGGCCAGAGCTACTCCTGGGCGCTGCTGGCGCAGTACGCAGCTTCGTCCTTCGTGCTCGCCACCGACGGCTACGGCGGAACGATGCTGAGCTACGTGCCGCCCCAGCAGACGCAACTCGCGGCCGCTCACTGAGGGGGCACCAGGCAAGACAACCAAGACGGACGGGCATCGGCTTTCACGGCCGGTGCCCGTTCAAATTGAACTTGGCGCCCCTCTCGCATAGATCGTCTGTCCATTGTGCGAGGGCCTATGCGGTTTCTGACGAGCTTCCAGCTCGCAGACTTTCTCGACACGCTGGTCGCCACGGTTTCGCTCGTTATGTTATTTTTTGTTAATATGTAACATAACCGACAAGCAGCCCCTGTAGGGTCGCAGATGTAGAGAGCACGGCATGCAATTTCGAATTGCTGCCGCGCGATCAGTTGCGCCTGACGCCGGCCTGTCCGGCGACGGTGTGCAATTCGAATCCTCGCATCAAGGCGCCACGCCAGGGAATCCCCATGCCACTCATCCCCGTTCTTCCGACGCTCGTCAGCATCACGGGCACCGATCCGTCGTCGACCGACGCGTCCGTCGTGCACTACACCGTCACCTTTTCGAAGCCGGTGTCCGGCGTCACGGTCGATCAGTTCACCCTCGCCGCGACGGGGAGCATCAACGGCGCTGGCATCACGGACATCACGCCGGTGACCGGCAGCAACGGCGCGAGCTACACGGTCACGGTCAACACCGGCTCGGGCAGCGGTTCGCTGGGGCTGCAACTGACCGGCACCAATGTGCACGATTCCAGCGGCTATTATGTCGGGCCGTTCCAGTCCGAAACGCAGATGAGCGGCCCGCGCTTCAGCATCATCAACACGGCGGCGGTCGGTGACGTCAACGGCGATGGCAAGCAGGATATGGTCTATGTCCGAACCGTCAGCGCTTCCGCATACTTTCTCGATGTCAGGACCAATGACGGCACGGGCCAGTTCACGCAAACCTCGCTGACCGGAGCTTCGGAGCTGGAATCGTCGATTCGACTCGGCGACGTCAACGGCGACGGCAAGCTGGACGTCCTGATGGGCAACATCTTCACCGGGACCCTGGACGTCAGGCTGGGCAATGGCAACGGCACGTTCGCGGCGGCGACGAAGTATGCGACGGGTGGCAGCACTGGCGGCAATATCAGGGCGTTTGCCGACTTCAATGGCGACGGCAAGGCCGACGTGATCATGTCGAACAACATTGGCACGTCGCTACTGCTCGGCAACGGCGACGGCTCTTTCGGATCGCCCGTGGCCACCGATGCCTCTGGTGTTCTTTCGAGCGGAGATTTCAACGGCGATGGCAAGACCGATCTGCTCGTGCAGAACTCAGGCTCGCCGGTTGCCGTGCGTCTTGGCAACGGGGACGGCACATTCCAATCCCCGATCGCGGCCGGCGCCTCATCGAGAACGATCAGCGGCGACTTCAACGGCGACGGCAAGCTCGATCTTGCGCTCGGAACCAACAATTCGATTGCGATCCTGCTCGGCAACGGCGACGGCACTTTTGCATCGCCACAGACCTTCCTGACACCGGCGCCCATCTGGAACTTGGCGGCCGCGGACTTCAATGGCGACGGCAAAACGGACCTCGCCGTGGTCGCGACCAGCAACAACACGCTTTCGACCTTCTACAGTCGCGGTGACGGCACGTTCGGTCCGGCGGTGACGTTGCCGCTCGCTTCGGGCGCCAACGGAATCACCGTCGGTGACCTCAATGGAGACGGAAAAGCCGACGTCGTGGTGGAGTGGTCAACGAGCAACTCCTCGACCGGCGAGGATGTCCTCCTCACCGCGCCGAATTCGACCACCACGCAATATACGATCAATCGCACGCCGCCGGCTCTGACCATTGTCGACGCGGACGTGACGCCGGGGGCCGACGGCAGCTACTACATCAACGCGGCGCATTTCCACGGCGGGACGACGACCCTGTCCGGCAGGGGCAATGCGGGAGACACTGTCACGGTCACGAATGCCGGCGACAATTCCGTCGTTGGCGTCACCACGGTTGGCCGCGACGGCAGCTGGAGCCTCGGCGTGTCCGGCCTCCAGGACGGTTCGACCTACAGCCATGCTGCGACGGCCACGGATGCCCTGGGCAACCACAGCAATCCCGGGCCAGTGTTCACCTTCAAGGTTGATACGACCGCCCCCGTCCTCGCGATCACAAGCATCGAAAATTCCGCTGCAACGCCTTTTTCGATCACCGTCCGGGGTACGCTCGACGTAGCCGATGCGGCCTCCGCGATCACCTTGTCGTTTGGTCCGACGGATTACGCGGTCACCAGCGCTGCCGATGGCACCTGGCGGCTCGACAATCTGTTTCCGGCAACCGGACTTTCCTACGTGACGGCCCGTCTGCGCGACGCAGCCGGCAATGACGGTGTGTCGCAATCGATCCCTCTCGCCTTTGGCTACACGATCGCGAGCGGCGCTTCACTGCAGGGCACCATCGTCGCGGCGTCCACCTCGTCCTTCAACCCGAGCCTTGTCGTCCGCGGCACGTCGGTCGCAACGGAATCGAAGAAGATTACGGCATCTCGACCGGATCGGTGGTCAAGAACGGCGGCCAGCAGCATATTTTTGGCACCGGCACGACCGGCGCGACGATCGAAGCCGGCGGCTATCAGGACATCCGCGCCGGCGGGCGTGCGACAGATACCCTGTTGTACGGTTTCGGGCAGGTCTACGCCAACGGCACCTCGGCCCACACCACGATCAAGGCTGGCGGACAGCAGTCCGTTGCCGCCGGCGGCCGCGACGTCAACTCGACGATCGACGGCGGAACGCAATATCTGAGCGGAACGGCGACGGGCACGACGGTGGGCGCCGGCGGCAATCAATACGACTACGGCACGGCGAACGGCGTCCTCGTCGCGAGTGGCGGCTCCCAGCACGTCTATCAGGGCGGTAGCGCCGCCGGAACGACGGTCGCGGCGGGCGGCTATCAGGACGTCTACCAAGGGACCGTCACCGACACCGTGCTCGACGGCAATCAGCAGGTGCTCGGCAATGGCCACGCGGCCGGCACCGTCATCAATGCCGGCGGGCGGCAATATGTCGGCTCCGGTGGCGCGACAACGGGCACGACGATCGCAACCGGCGGCTTCCAATATGTGGACGCCGGCGCGACCGACGGCAGCGCGACGATCAACGGCGGCTATCAGTTCGTCGCAGGTGCTGCGACCGGCGCAACCGTCAGCGGTGGTGGCGAGCAGGAAGTGGGGGCGGGCGGCCTCGCCTCGAACTCGCATCTCGACGGCGGCAGCGAGCATGTCTATGCGGGCGGCCTCGCCCAGAACGTCGATTTCGGCGGCTCCGGCGGCGCAACGCTGGTGCTGGACGCGCCGACAGGCCTGACCGGCTCGATCGCCAATTTTGGCGCCGATGACACCATCGACTTCCGCAACACCGTGATCTCCAGCCTCGATGTCGACGGCGCGAACAATCTGACGGTCACGACCGACGGCGGCCAGAGCTACTCCTGGGCTCTGCTCGCGCAATACTCGGCCTCGTCCTTCGCGCTCTCGGCCGACGGCAATGGCGGCACAGTGCTGAGCTATACGCCGCCCCAGCAGGCGTTGCTCGCGGCCGCTCACTAAGGCAGAGAAAACAAGACGACCGGGCATCGGCTTCCACAGCCGGTGCCCGTTCAAATTGACCTCGTCGGCACTCTCGCATAGATCGTTTGCCAACCCGTGCGAGGGACCATGCGGTTTTTGACGACATTCCAGATTGCTGACTTCGCGGATACGCTGGTCAGCCTGTTCACGGCCTTCGTGCTGGGCACGCTGATCGGCGCCGAGCGGCAGTACCGCCAGCGCACCGCCGGTCTGCGCACCAACGTGCTGGTCGCGGTCGGTGCCGCCGCCTTCGTCGATCTCGCGATGCATCTGACCGGCGCCGACGGCGCGGTCCGCGTGATCTCCTATGTCGTATCAGGCATCGGCTTCCTCGGCGCCGGTGTCATCATGAAGCAGGGCATGGACGTCCGCGGGCTCAACACCGCGGCGACGCTGTGGGCCTCCGCCGCCGTCGGCTCCTGTGCCGGCGCCGACATGGTCGCGCAGGCGGCTGCGCTGACCGTGTTCGTCATCGCCGGCAACACCATGCTGCGCCCGCTGGTCAACGCCATCAACCGCATTCCGCTGAACGAGAAGACCTCGGAGGCGACCTACTTTTTCAAGCTCGCCGTCGCGGCCGACGCCCTGCCCGACATGCGCGACCGTCTCGTCGACAAGCTGGAGGCCGCGAAATATCCGGTGGCCGATATCGACGTGGTTGAGACTGGGGATGACCTGATCGAGATTGTCGCAAAGCTGGTTGCGACCGCAGTCGATCCGAACGAGCTGAACGCGGTGGCGACCGATCTGCAGCACCTGCCGGGCGTGCGCCACGCCACCTGGGAAGTCAGCACCTCGGACTGAGCGCGGCGTTTTAGCACGCGACGGCACGGTTCCCGCCTCGTCCACCACGGAACCGCAGTCGGGCAAGTTCGTTGATCCCGCGGACAAAGGCGGTGATCGACATGCCCGGCCCAAATGACAAGCGCAGACTGAAGCTCGACCTGGTGATCGCCTGCTCGCTGTTCGCGGCAGGTGTCGTGGTCTCAGGCCTATCGCTGGCGGAAATCCGCGCCGAGAGCCGGATGCAGACGGCGCAGGCGACGCAACCGCTCCAAGGCACGCCGTCCAACGATCAGGACAAGACGCCCGCGCAAGCCAAGCCCGGCGGCGACCGTCCGACCACGCCGGCCCCCGAGCCCGCGCGCCCCGACCCGCAGACGCAGGGTGCGGCGACCAAGCCGGCACTGCCGGCAGCGCCCGCGGAGAAGATCGCGCCGCCGATCAAGGAGAAGTAGCCCGGCGGTCGGCGTATTGTGACGCGCATTTGATCTCGCCTCGGCAGCCGGCCCGTTCCATAATCTGTCACGCCAACGACAGATGGGGCCTCCCATGAAGATCGAAGACGTCCGCCGCACCGCCTATTCGATGCCGCTCACCAACCCGTCATTCCCGCCGGGGCCATATCGCTTCTTCGACCGCGAGTATTTCGTCATCACCTACAGGACCGATCCCGAAGCCCTCGCCGCCATCGTGCCCGAGCCGCTCGAGGTGGCGGAGCCGGTGGTGAAATACGAATTCATCCGCATGCCCGACTCGACCGGATTCGGCGACTACACCGAAACCGGGCAGGTGATCCCGGTCCGCCTCAAGGGCGAGGAGGGGGCCTACACCCACGCGATGTATCTGGACGACGAGGGACCGATCGCCGGCGGTCGCGAGTTGTGGGGCTTTCCGAAGAAGCTGGCGCGGCCGAAGATCGAGGTCGAGAGCGACGTGCTGGTCGGCTCGCTGCATTACGGCTCGGTGCTCTGCGCCTCCGCGACGATGGGCTACAAGCACCGCAAGGTCGACCTTGACGTGGTGCTGCAGTCGATGAAGGCGCCGAACTTCATCCTGAAGATCATCCCGCATGTCGACGGTTCCCCTCGGATCTGCGAGCTGGTGCGCTTCCATCTCGAGGACATCACGCTGAAGGAAGCCTGGACCGGTCCCGCCGCGCTCGGCCTGTTTCCTCACGCGCTCTGCGACGTCGCCCGTCTGCCGGTGCGCGAGGTGGTCTCGGCGCTGCATTTCAAAGCGGATTTGACGCTGGGGCTCGGCAGCGTCGCGTTCGACTATCTGGCGAAATAGGTCGCGAAACGACAATGCCCGGCACGAAGCCGGGCATTTTGATCGTTCGAGTCCGTTGAGCGATCAGCGCACCAGGACATTCCGGAACTGCCAGGGATCGCTGGTGTCGATATCTTCGGGGAACAGTCCCGGACGATCCGTCAGCGGCGTCCAGTCGGTGTAGAAACCTTTCACCGGGCCGAGATACGGCAGCTGGATTTCCAGCAGACGATCGAAATCCATCTCGTCGGCTTCGACGATGCCTTCGTTCGGGTTTTCCAGCGCCCACACCATGCCGCCGAGCACGGCGGAGGTCACCTGCAGGCCGGTGGCGTTCTGGTAGGGCGCGAGCTTGCGGGTCTCTTCGATGGAGAGCTGCGAACCGTACCAATAGGCATTGTTGTCATGGCCGAACAGCAGCACGCCGAGTTCGTCGATGCCGTCGACGATTTCGTTCTCATCGAGGATATGGTGCTTCTCCTGCATCTTCGCGGCGCGGCCGAACATTTCATGCAGCGACAGCACGGCATCGTCGGCCGGATGATAGGCATAGTGGCAAGTCGGCCGATAGACCGCCGTGCCCGATGCGTCGCGCACCGTGAAGTAATCGGAGATCGAGATCGACTCGTTGTGGGTGACGAGGAAGCCATACTGTGCGCCGCGGGTCGGGCACCAGGTGCGCACGCGCGTGTTGGCGCCGGGCTGCATCAGATAGATGGCCGCGCCGCAGCCGGCTTCGTGGGTATGCGCATTCTCGGGCATCCACCTTTCATGGGTGCCCCAACCGAGTTCGGACGGCTGCACGCCTTCGGACAGGAAGCCTTCCACCGACCAGGTGTTGACGAAGACGTCAGGCTCTTTCGGCGTCTTGGAGCGCTGGGTGTCGCGTTCGGCGATGTGGATGCCCTTGATACCGGCCTGCCGCATCAAGTCGGCCCATTCGGCCTTGGTCTTCGGCTTGGGGGCATTGAGCTTCAGATCGGCGGCGACATTGAGCAGCGCCTGCTTGACGAAAAAGGAGACCATGCCGGGATTGGCGCCGCAGCAGGAGACGGCCGTCGTCGAGCCCGCCGGGCGCGCCTTCTTGGCGGCCAGCGTCACTTCGCGAAGCGCGTAGTTGGAGCGCGCTTCCGGGCCCTTCGACGCGTCGAAATAGAAGCCGAGCCAGGGCTCGTTGACGGTATCGATGTAGAGCGCGCCGAGCTCGTTGCAGAGCTCCATGATGTCGGTGGAGCCGGTGTCGACCGAGAGATTGACGCAAAAGCCCTGGCCGCCGCCTTCGGTGAGCAGCGGGGTCAGCAACTCGCGGTAATTGTCCCGGGTCACGGCCTTCTGGATGAAGCGGACGTTCTGCTTCTCGCAATGCGCCTTGCGGCCCTCGTCCTTGGGATCGATCACGGTGACGCGCGACTTGTCGTAATCGAGATGCCGCTCGATCATCGGCAGCGTGCCCTTGCCGATGGAGCCGAAGCCGACCATGACGATGGGACCAGTGATCTTCGCGTAGATCTGCGAGGGGTGGCTCATGGGATGGTTTCTCCGGAACGTGCTGGCAAACTAAAGGGTGAGGGGTGGATCAGGCGCTGCGGCGCTTGTCAGACGCTGCGGCGCTTGGCGGTGACTTCGATCTCGACCTTCATCTCGGGCTTGGCGAGGGCGCTGACGACCAGCAGCGTCGCAGCAGGTCTGATGTCACCGAGAACCTCGCCGCAGACGGCGAAGTGGGCGTCGATGTAGCTGGCGTCGGTGACGTAGTAGGTCGCACGGACGATATCGGCCATCTCGAATCCGCCCTCCTTCAGGGCGGCTTCGATGGTCTTGAAGCAGTTGCGTGACTGGCTCGTGACATCGGCCGGCATCGTCATCGTCGCGTAGTCATAGCCGGTGGTTCCGGCGACGAAGGCGAACTCACCGTCGATCACGGCGCGGCTGTAGCCGACGGTCTTCTCGAGGGGAGAGCCGGTGGAGATCAGGCGACGGGACATGGTCGTGGGCCTCGACTGAAGGGGGGGGTTGGCGGGTTAAAGGGCGTTTCTCAGGCCCGCGCAACCCTAAAGGAACGGGCACGCGCAGGCATCGCCGCGGAGCGCGGCTTAAGTCGTCGCCATCATGGCGATCCCTTAGGCCGCGTGCGCCTGGAGGGCGCGAACTACCCTCCGTTTGGGCAGGGCCGCGCCGGTCGGGACGATCATCCCCTCAACGCCATCCAGCGCACCGGGTAGGAATTCGATCGCCAGGCGGGCGAGAAGCCGAAGCGGGCGTAATAGGGGGCATCGCCGAGCAGGATCACGGCGGCATGCCCGCGCGCCCGGGCGGCGGCCAGCGCTTGTTGCATCAGCGCGGCGCCGATCCCGAGCTCGCGGAAGGCAGGGTCCACCGCCAGCGGTCCGAGGACCAGGGCGGGCCTGCCTCCGGCGCTGACGTGCCACAGCCGCACGGTTCCCACGAGTGTCCCCTCGCGCACAGCCGACAGGGCAAGGCCTGCGGCAGGTGCACGTCCGTCGCGCAGGCGCTGGCAGGTGCGGTCATGGCGGTTCTCGCCAAAGCAGGCATCCAGCAGCGCTTCACGGGCGGCGACGTCGGCAGCACGTTCCGCACGGATCGCGAACGGAGCGGCTTTCGAAGTGAGGGCGACTTGTGGCTTCCGAAAAGCAGTCATGGCGCGTCAGTCCCCGCTTGAACCCGCGTGCGAGAAGCACGCCGGCTCAAGACGTCGTCAGAATGGCAATGTCAGGAAAGGAGCCGGCGGACCGGCTCCCGGGTTCGTCAGGCCTCAGAACGAGAGGCGGATCAGATGTGGCAAATCAGATGTGGTACGTCTTCAGCGGCGGGATGCCGTTGAACGCCACCGCCGAGTAGGTCGACGTATACGCCCCGGTGCCTTCGATCAGCAGCTTGTCGCCGATCTCGAGCGTGACGGGGAGCGGATACGGGCTCTTCTCGTACAGCACGTCGGCGCTGTCGCAGGTCGGGCCCGCGAGCACGCACGGCGTCATGTCCGCGCCGTCATGCGGGGTGCGGATGGCGTAGCGGATCGACTCGTCCATCGTCTCGGCGAGACCGCCGAACTTGCCGATGTCGAGATAGACCCAGCGCACCTCGTCCTCGTCGCTCTTCTTCGAGATGAGCACGACCTCGGATTCGATGATGCCGGCGTTACCCACCATGCCGCGGCCCGGCTCGATGATGGTCTCCGGAATCTGGTTGCCGAAGTGCTTGCGCAGCGCGCGGAAGATCGAGCGGCCGTAGGTCACGACCGGCGGCACGTCCTTCAGGTACTTGGTCGGGAAGCCGCCGCCCATGTTGACCATGGTCAGGTTGATGCCGCGCTCGGCGCAGTCGCGGAACACCTGCGAGGCCATCGCCAGCGCACGGTCCCACGCCTTCACCTTGCGCTGCTGCGAGCCGACATGGAAGGAGATGCCGCACGGCTCCAGGCCCAGGCGCTTGGCGACGTCGAGCACGTCGACGGCCATTTCCGGGTCGCAGCCGAACTTGCGCGACAGCGGCCATTCGGCGCCGGCACAGTCATAGAGGATGCGGCAGAACACCTTTGCACCGGGAGCGGCACGGGAGACCTTCTCGACCTCGGCGGCGCAGTCGACTGCGAACAGCCGGATGCCGAGCGCGAAGGCGCGCGCGATGTCGCGCTCCTTCTTGATCGTGTTGCCGAAGGAGATGCGGTCGGGCGTCGCACCTGCGGCCAGCGCCATCTCGATCTCGGCGACGGTTGCGGTGTCGAAGCAGGAGCCCATGGAGGCCAGCAGCGCCAGCACTTCCGGCGCCGGGTTCGCCTTGACGGCGTAGAACACGCGGCTGTCGGGCAGCGCCTTGGCGAAGGTCTGGTAATTGTCGCGCACGACTTCGAGATCGACCACGAGGCAAGGCTCGGTGTCCCGGCCCTCGCTGCGGCGGTTGCGCAGGAATTCCTGAATACGTTCGGTCATAGCACTCTCCCAAACGGCCCAGCGACGGGGATCCGTTCAAAAAATGTCGTCGGATAAGAGCGCTCCGGCCAGATCACGCGATGGAGGCGTGACGAGCCAAAGACTCACATCAGACTGTGCTGCCGTGGATTGGTTGGGAGTTTTCCCGCCCGCACACCTGGCAATGAAGGACAAGCCTTTTCAGTAGCCCGCGCCGGCGTTGGAATGCCGGTAGAGACCAAAAAAGCCCGATCCGTCGTTGCTTTAAGTCGCGTCCCCCGTTGAGAGCGGGGTGCGCCGGTTCGCCTCCGGCTGCCAGTCACGGTTGCAAAAAGTGAAGTCACCTTCGACATGGCATCTCTTTGAGAGAGATGCTGGACGCTCCGGGTTTGCTTCCTCGTCCGACCTTTCGGTCTTTCGACTTCCGCACTTCCGAAGAGCCCCTCGGCTTCTTCACCCCTTGGCGGCTGTCCGGCCTCTTGTCCGGATACCTACCGACTGACACACGACCACAGGCACGTGCGAAATTGGGCAAGTCCGCACATAAGCGTTTTGACTCTGGTTCGCAAGAATTTTTTTTAGGCTGCGGACAGAATTGCCTAACATCTGCTTGCGCGGTGTTGCGCGAGCGACGCGGAAGATGAACGCGCGTTAAGTTTTCTGCGTCGTGCGCGCGTCTCGCGCGCGCGAGGAAGCGTCAGCGGCGCTTCGTGAACGGCTCGACGCGCTGAGCCGCGCGGATGAACGCGGTCATCACGAGCACGCCGAGCGCGAACAGCACGGCCTGGAGGATGTGCGTGCCCTGATCGCCGAGCCCGAACAGGATCGCGAGCGCCCAGCCACCGGCGAACGCGGCGCCGAACACCTCGGCGCCGATCAGGATGGCGGCGCTGATGACAGTGATGACGCTCGGCCAGACGATCTGACGGGAAGAGGAGGCAGGCGCGTTCATGAGCTTTGGGGTCCGTGGCTTCGAGGGCCGCAATCTCCCCGAAAAGGCGCCCGGGAGCAAGGGCAAATGGCCCAAAAAAGCCCCATCGCGTGCTATACCTGACCCCAACAATCGAGCCACAAAAACCGGGACTTGCGATGTCAGACCCCCGCCAAACCACGGACCCCGAGACCAACCCGCTGCTGAAGGCCTGGGTGACGCCGTTTGCGACACCGCCCTTCGACGAGCTCAAGCCTGAGCACTTCCTCCCGGGCTTCGAGCAGGCCTTCGCCGATCACTCCGCCGAGATCGCGGCGATCACCAACGATCCCGCGGCCGCCGACTTCGCCAACACCATCACGGCGCTGGAGCGCTCCGGCAAGCTCCTCACCAAGGTCGCCGCGGTCTTCTACGACCTCGTCTCGGCGCATTCCAACCCGGCCATCCTGGAGATCGACAAGGAGGTCTCCTTGCGGATGGCGCGGCACTGGAATCCGATCATGATGAACGCCGTGCTGTTTGGTCGCA
This sequence comes from Bradyrhizobium sp. Unk1, assembly GCF_059512345.1. Taxonomy (NCBI): domain Bacteria; kingdom Pseudomonadati; phylum Pseudomonadota; class Alphaproteobacteria; order Hyphomicrobiales; family Nitrobacteraceae; genus Bradyrhizobium; species Bradyrhizobium sp. Unk1. The sequence goes on along the minus strand of NZ_JCAMOP010000043.1, from coordinate 3,700 downwards.
TCGCCCATCTGCACGAGAACCGCGCCAGTCTTGGTCTTTCGCCCGAGCAGCTCCGGCTGCTGGAGCGCACCTACACCCGCTTCCACCGTTCCGGTGCCGGCCTCTCCGAAGAGGCCAAGGCGCGGATGGCGGAGATCAACGAGAAGCTCGCCCAACTCGGCACCAGCTTCAGCCACCACCTGCTCGGCGACGAGCAGGAGTGGTTCATGGAGCTGGGGGAGGCCGACCGCCAGGGCCTGCCGGAGAGCTTCGTCGCCGCCGCCAAGGCTGCGGCGGAAGAGCGCGGCATGGACGGCAAGGCCATCGTGACGCTGTCGCGCTCCTCGACCGAGCCGTTCCTGAAGAGCTCGGCCCGCCGTGACCTGCGCGAGAAGGTCTACAAGGCCTTCACGGCGCGTGGCGACAACGGCAATACCAACGACAACAACGACACCATCGTCGAGATCCTGAAGCTGCGCGAGGAGAGCGCCAAGCTCCTGGGCTATCCGACCTTCGCCGCCTACCGGCTCGAGGATTCCATGGCCAAGACGCCGGATGCGGTGCGCGGCCTGCTGGAGCGGGTCTGGAAGCCGGCGCGGGCGCGCGCGCTCGCCGACCGCGACGAGATGCAGGCGCTGATCACGGAAGAGGGCGCCAATTTCAAGCTCGCGCCCTGGGACTGGCGTTTCTATGCCGAAAAACTCCGCCTCCAGCGCGCCAATTTCGACGACGCCGCGATCAAGCCATATCTCACGCTCGATCACATGATCGCCGCCGCCTTCGACTGTGCCACGCGCCTGTTCGGCATCACCTTCGAGGAGCGCAAGGACGTACCGGCCTGGCACCCTGATGTCCGGGTCTGGGAGGTGAAGGGGCCGGACGGCAAGCACAAGGCGCTGTTCTACGGCGACTACTACGCCCGGCCGTCGAAGCGCTCCGGCGCCTGGATGACCTCGCTGCGCGACCAGCAGAAGCTCGACGGCGAGATCGCGCCGCTCGTCATCAATGTCTGCAACTTCGCCAAGGGCGCGAACGGCGAGCCCTCGCTGCTCTCGCCCGACGATGCCCGTACCCTGTTCCACGAGTTCGGCCACGGCCTGCACGGCATGCTCTCCAATGTGACCTATCCGTCACTCTCGGGCACCGCGGTGTTCACCGACTTCGTCGAGCTGCCGTCCCAGCTCTACGAGCACTGGCAGGAGCGGCCCGAGGTGCTGCAGCAGTTCGCCCGCCACTACCAGACCGGCGAGCCGCTGCCGGACGATCTGCTCCAGCGCTTCCTCGCCGCGCGAAAGTTCAACCAGGGCTTTGCCACGGTCGAGTTCGTCTCCTCGGCGCTGGTCGATCTGGAATTCCACACCCAGCCGGCTTCTGCCGCGCAGGATGTCCGCGCCTTCGAGAAGAGGGAACTGGAGAAGATCGGCATGCCCGAGGAGATCTCGCTACGCCACCGGCCGACCCAGTTCGGCCACATCTTCTCCGGCGACCACTATGCATCCGGTTACTACAGCTACATGTGGTCGGAGGTGATGGACGCCGACGCCTTCGGCGCCTTCGAGGAGGCCGGCGACATCTTCGACCCGGCGGTGGCAAAACGCCTGCACGACGACATCTACTCCTCGGGCGGATCGGTCGATCCCGAAGCCGCCTATGAAGCCTTCCGCGGCCGTCCGCCGGAGCCCGACGCGCTGCTGCGCCGGCGCGGCCTGCTCGATGGCGCGAAGGCGGCCTGATGGGCATGCGTGCCCTGTTCGGCCTGTTGCTCGCCGCTGCGATGACGTTCGCAGCGGGCGCGGCAAGCGCGCATCCACATGTCTGGATCACCGCGACCAGCGAGCTGCTCTACGCCGCCGACGGCAGCATTACCGGTGTCCGCCACGCCTGGACCTTCGATGACATGTTCTCGGCCTATGCGCTGCAGGGGCTCGAGAGCAAGACCAAGGGCGCCTACACCCGTGAAGAGCTGGGGCCGCTGGCGCAGACCAATGTCGAGTCGCTGAAGGAATACGCCTACTTCACCTTCGCGCGAGCCGACGGCAAGAAGGAGCGTTTTAACGAGCCGGTCGACTACTTCCTCGACTACAAGGATACCGTGCTGACCCTGCACTTCACGCTGCCGCTGAAGAACCCGGTCAAGCCCAAGCAGCTGGTGCTCGAAGTGTTCGACCGCTCCTATTTCATCGACTTCCAGATGGCCAAGGACAACCCGGTCAAGCTGGTCGGCGCGCCCGCCGGCTGCCAGATGAAGCTCGATCGGCCCAGCGACGGCTCCGCCACCGCGCAGAAGCTCAACGAGCAGACCTTCCTGAACGGTGAGAACTCGAATTTCGGCATGATGTTCGCCAACAAGATCACGGTGGATTGCCCTTGATCGGTCGTCTTCGTTCCCCGCTTGTGCGCGGGCTTCTGGCCTGTGCGGCCGTGCTCGTTGTTGTGAGCGTGGCGGACGCCGCGCTTCACGATCTCCTCGCGCAAAATCCGTTCGGCGCACCACGGCCGGCGCAGGCGGCCGAGCCCGAGGCCAGCGGCGTCATCGGCTGGCTGTTGGCCAAGCAGTCGGAATTCTATCGCCAGATGTCGGCGACCATCCGCGCCGCCAAGTCCGACGGCTCGGCGGTGTGGACGCTGCTCTTCATCTCCTTTGCCTACGGCATCTTCCACGCCGCCGGCCCCGGCCACGGCAAGGCGGTGATCGCCTCTTATCTCGTCGCCAACCGCGAGACCGCGCGGCGCGGTATCGCGCTGTCGTTTGCCTCGGCGCTGATGCAGTCGCTGGTGGCGATCCTGATCGTCGGCATCTCGGCCTGGGTGCTGAACGCCACCGCCAAGACCATGTGCAAGGCGGAAGGCGCGATCGAGATCGCAAGCTACGGCCTGATCGCGCTGTTCGGCCTGCGCCTGGTCTGGGTCAAGGGCCGCACCTTCATCCGCGCGCTCCAGGCGGTCCAGCCGGTGCCGGCCATCGCCGGCGTGCCGCATGAGCATCATGATCACGGCCATCACCATCATCATGACGCCCATGATCATCACGACCACGATCACGGTCATGATCACCATCATCACGACCATGGTCACGCCCACGCCCATCACCACCATGGGCACGACCACGTCCATGACGAGCATTGCGGCCATTCCCACGGCCCCACGCCGAGTGAGCTCGCCGGTCCCGGCGGCTGGCGGCGCGGGTTTGCTGCGATCCTGACCGTCGGCATCCGGCCCTGCTCGGGTGCGATCCTGGTGCTGGTGTTCGCGCTTGCGCAGGGCCTGTTCTGGGCCGGCATCGCCGCGACCTTGCTGATGGGGCTCGGCACCGCCATTACGGTCGCGGCCATCGCCGTCGTCGCCGTCTCCGCCAAGGACATCGCCGCCCGCCTCAGCGCGGGGCGCGACGGCGGCGGCGCGCTGTTCATGCGCGGCATCGAATTCGGCGCCGCAGCCCTCGTGCTGCTGTTCGGCGCGGGCCTGTTGTTCGGCTACATCGCCGCCGAACGGACGACGTGTTTCTAAGGTTGCTCTTTCCCTCCCCCCTTGTGGGGGAGGGGGGCTCGCCGCGTAGCGGCGAGACGGGTGAGGGGTATCTCTCCGCGAGCAAACCTCTCACGATTGAATCGTGCGGAGAGATACCCCTCATCCGTCGCGCTGCGCGCGCCACCTTCTCCCACAAGGGGCCTGTTGCGTTATCGGCTCTTGAGGCTGAAGACGTCAGGAGAGAAGGCCTTGG